>JAFLJU010000190.1 GCA_022712835.1 Desulfobacteraceae bacterium | reverse complement strand
GGGTCAGCACGCTATATTGATTCAAAAGGATTTTATCTCCTTCCACCAATACTTTCAAGGGGGCATTTCCGCCCTGGCTGTCCTGGTATTTGATATAGGTGCCCCGGTCTGTCATGGTATAGCCATTTTTTTCCTGGGCCATAGTGATGGTGGCCAGCATGCCCTGGCCGGTCTGGATATACCAGCTTTCGGTGTCCGGCAATGCAATCCCCGCTTCTTTCCACAGCAGTTTTTCCTTTTTGTTGGTACCGGAATCATCTCCCCGGCTCATGAAGGGGGTGGTATGGCTTTTGACGGCCGTAAGCGCGTCTGTTATGCTTTTTCCTTTTATGCCAGCCAGATCCGAGTCAGGGCCAATAATCACAAAATCGTTGTACATGATCTCCCGCCGATCTTTGCCATATCCCTTTTGGATATATTTTTTTTCTGCGCCAGGGGCATGAACCAACAGTACATCCACGTCACAGTTCTGACCCAGTTTCAGGGCCTTGCCGGTTCCCGTGGCCGTCCATTTGAGGGCAATCCCTGTTTCTTTTTCAAAATGGGGGATCAGATACTCCAAAAGGCCTGTATTGTCAGTGCTGGTGGTGGTTGCCATCATTAAAGCTTTGTCGCCGGCCAGGCCATAAGTTGTCAATACGAGCAGAACAACTCCAGTCAAAAGACTTGAAACTAATTTTTTCTTGTACATTTTTTATATTTCCTTAAGTTTATGGGTCACCTAAATATATGCTTTGGAAATATGGGAATGTGGCTCCCCTGTCAAGAAAAACTGTATGTATTTCATCCAAGCCTGATCATACTAACCGATACGAACCATTACGAACAGAGAATGCTATCTGTCTTTCAGGAACAGTCCATGGTACTCCTCTTCTGATATGTGTTTTTTCAGGCGCTCATTTACAAATAAATAGATTTCTTCCAACTCCTGGTCTGAAAGCCTGGGAAGCAATGTTTTCATGAACCCGTCCTCTGAGAATTTTTGTAAATAAAACATGACGGTTTCTTCATCGGTTTCGCGATCCATGCCGAAAGCACCCAGACCCTTGTATCCATGGATAAAATCATGTGTGTCTTTTTTCATATTTGTTTGTGTCCTATTATTTTAAAAGTTGAAACCTTATATCATATTTTACCAAAAGGGAGGCGTTTTTTAAAAATCGGGATCCATTCCTTTCTCCGTAATAAAATGGATGGCGCAGCCGGGCCTGTGCTTACAATAAAGTTTGGGGTCCTTGCACCGCATGCATTCCTTGCATTGATAAATATCATATTTTGCACACCGGTAGGGGGTTTCCCGTAATGGATGTTTTTTGCATTTGCCCATGTTTTCTCCTTTGTGGTTGTCGAAAAAATAAATATTGGACTTTTTTAAAATTTGTCAATTTTTATGGGGAACATTCTTCACCGTAAAAATAGTATGGGTCACTCTTCGTATGACGCGGATCTTTTACGAAATTTAAAGGCGATGTGTGTCAAAGGGAAAAAGGGAAAACCCATACCATTAAAAGATGGGATCACCCTGATCCTGGTTAAATTGGTGGTTTACAAGGCGCAATTAATTCTCTATACTTTTTGAAATGACGATATTTTTTTAAAAATAATTATCCAAAGTAGGAGTCTCCATGGATTTTAAATACCTTGCTTCCAAAATTGGCATTGATGACGAAGATTTTATGGAACTGGTTGAGCTTTTTATTACCACCACCCTATCGGATCTGGATAAAATAAAACAGGGGGTGGCAGCCAATCATCCTGAAGATGCTGCCGCCGCCGCCCACTCCATTAAAGGCGCTGCCGGGAATATGGGATTTGAGGCCATGTCTGAACTTGCCAAAAAAATGGAGATCCAGGCAAAGGCTGGCAGTCTTGAAAATTTTGATGCCCATATCCTTGATCTTGAAAGCCAGGTCAACCAACTATCAACTAACTGATTTTTAAATTTATAAAAGGCGTTTACCATGGGAAATACGCAGCCTTATACCGTACTGGTCGTGGATGACAATCTGGTGAATTTAAAATTGATTGAAAAATCCCTGTCCAAGGAAGGGTATCTGATATTTAGTGCGGATAATGGTCCTGATGCCAGGTCCATAGCCCTTGATAAACTTCCCGATCTGATATTGCTGGATATTGAAATGCCCGGGGAAAACGGATTTGACGTGATTAAAAAACTCAAGGACGATGCTGCCACCAATTCGATTCCTGTGATTTTTTTGACGGGCGTCAGTGAAGTGGACGCCAAATTAAAAGGGTTTGATCTGGGGGCAGTTGATTATATTACAAAGCCCTTTCACCCCCTGGAGGTGTTGGCCCGGGTCCGGATTCATTTGAAACTTTCCATTGCCACCAATTCTTTAATCCAGGACCAGGCCGCCAAGCTTCGTCAGGTGACAAAGGCCCAGGTGGCCATGATGCCTTTGCCGGAAGAGCATCCCCATGCCAAGTTTGGGGTTTATTACAAAGCCCTGCAGGAGGCAGGAGGGGATTTTTACGATATCTTGAATATTTCAGACAAGATCACGGGTTATTTTGTGGCAGACTCTTCCGGCCACGACATTGAAACCAGCTATATGACCGCATCGGTAAAGGCCCTACTGGCCCAAAACTGCACACCGGTGTATTCACCTGCTGAAAGCATGAAAATGATCAATGATGTGCTGGTGGAGATTCTGCCCCAGGGTAAATATCTGACGGCCTGTTATATGCATATCAACCGGACCACCATGAAATTGACCATTATCAATGCGGGCCACCCGCCTGTGGTATGCCAGCCTGTCCAAGGGGACAGTTTTCTCATCAAATCCGAAGGGGATGTGTGCGGGATGTTTTCCGATGCTCATTTTGGTATCGAGACCCTTAAGGTAAGCCGTGGAGACCGATTTTTTATTTATTCCGACGGGCTTGTGGAGTCAGCAGAAGATAAAATCACTTGGGTCAGTGGTGCAGACGGCCTTTTGCCTGTCTATGAAACCTTGAGAGAGGTTCCTTATGACAGGGCACCAAAGGAAATGATCAGCCAATTGTTCGGCAATAATTCTTGCCCCGAGGATGATATTGTTCTCCTCTGTATTGAGGTATAATCCATGGAAAAAGAATTTGATATATTTGAGGTAATTGAATCCAAAGACACCCTTCATATCCGGTTTTCTTCCTATTTTGAATACATTGACGAGGTGTGTAAGACGGTCACAAACTTTTTGACATCAAGACAGGAGGGGGTGGCTTCCCATATGTTTGCCACTAATCTGGTCCTGAGGGAAGGGCTGACAAATGCGGTTCGCCATGGCAATAAAAATGACCCGGACAAGATAGTGGACGTTCAACTGGAAATTGACAAGGGAAAAACCATTTCTCTTCAGATAGCTGACCAGGGAGAGGGGTTTGACTGGAAAGCACAGCAGACAGCTGAACTGCCAGAAGAAGCAGATCATGGGCGAGGCATTCACATTATGGAAACCTATTTCACCCGGTATTCCTACAACCCCAAAGGCAATCTTTTATATCTGGAAAAGACAATCGACCAAAATATTTAATCCAGCCTTAATGCAAATCTAACACAATTCTAGTGAAGAAAAGGTAAAACTACTCCCAAAACACAGGATGTCTGGTTTATTTAGACGATATCTAAGATATGTAATTTACGGGGGTAAGAATGACAAGTCACCTTGACCGGTCAATACTTCGGATCAAAAAAGAAATTCTCTCTTTGGGGGCCATGGTGGAGGATCGGTTTAAGCGATCGGTGGCGGTGATTCAAACCGAGGACCTTGAACAAGCTCAGTTTATCATTGATACCGATTATAAAGTGGATGAGCGAGAAATTGAGATTGAAGAGGAATGCCTCAAGATGCTGGCATTGTATCAGCCGGTGGCAACTGATTTGCGCCTGATTGTGGCGGTTATCAAGATTAATAATGACCTGGAACGGATTGCCGATTATGCGGTGAATATTGCCAAACGGTACAAAACCTCTGCCGGGAATACCAATAAATTCAAATATGATTATACGGCCATGGGGGATCTGGCCGCAAAAATGATGAAGATGAGTCTGGATGCCCTGGTTTCCATGGATGTTGACATGGCTTACGAGGTCCGGGAAATGGACAAACAGGTCAACCTCATGAGAAATGATGCCTATGGGATCATGAAGGGCGATATTCAAAATAACCCTCAAATGGTTGAGGAAATCATTAACATGTATCTGATCTCACGGCATATCGAACGGGTGGGAGATCACACCACCAATATTGCCGAAGAGGTTATTTATTTGATTGAGGGAGAAATAATCCGCCATACCTGATACCGTAGCTACCTAATAGAATCTTAAACCCCATATAAAAAACAGGATAGGAAATGTCTAAGGAAACTATACTGATTGTTGATGATGAAGAGGATATTATTGAACTCATAAAATACAATCTTAAAAATGAAGGATATGCCATTCTCACAGCCACCACAGGAGAGCAGGCCCTAAAGATTGCCAAAAATTCTCGACCGGATCTTGTGGTCCTGGATCTGATGCTACCCGGTATTGACGGGCTTGAGGTCACACGGCACTTGAAAAAAAACGATGACACAATGGATATCCCCATTGTCATGGTCACGGCCAAGGGGGAAGAGTCTGACGTTGTGACGGGACTTGAACTTGGGGCCAATGATTATCTATCCAAACCCTTCAGCCCCAGGGAGCTTACCGCAAGGATACGTGCTATTTTACGGCGTCGCCAAAAAAGCATTCCCGGAGCCCCCCCCCGGATCAAACAGGAAGGGGATATGATGATTGACCGGGCCAAACATATGGTCACCCTGGGAGGAGAGGCGATTGATCTGACCCTGTCGGAATTTGATCTGCTCTCTTTTCTAGCAGATAAAAAAGGCTGGGTATTTACCCGGGGGCAGATTGTGGATGCCATCCATGGCGAGAATTATGCGGTAACCGAAAGAAGTGTGGATGTTATTGTTGTGGGTTTGCGGAAAAAATTAAAACATTATGCCTCCCAGATCGAAACGGTCAGAGGGGTTGGATATCGGTTTAAAGAATCTTAAGAAGAATCTTAAGAAGAATCTTAAAGAAAAGAAGGAACCATGGTTAAAAAACGAAAACTTATCTGGCAGGTATTCCCCTCTTTTCTGGTAATCATTCTCCTGTCCCTTACCGCAGTGACCTGGTATTCCACACGGTATTTTAAGGATTTTTTTCTGGAGAATTCGGAAAAAGAATTGACCATACAGGCAAAATTGCTGCAGAACAAGTTTGCCCGCCTTCTTCGGGAGGAGGGGGGATCGATTCTTCAAATTGACGCAGAGTGCAAACGGGTCGGGGAAAGCATCCAGAGTCGGGTCACCATTGTCCTGCCTTCGGGACAGGTGGTGGGAGATTCCTTTGGGCGGGTTGAGACCATGGAAAATCATCTGATCCGCCCTGAAATACAGGCGGCCCTGAAAGGCCGAAAGGGAATTTCCATCCGTTACAGCTCAACTTTGGATCAGAACATGATGTACATTGCCTTTCCCGTCACCCTGGAGGATCAGGGATGGGGGGCAGTGGAGCCAGGGGGATCAACCAACCCCAAAAACCAGGTGATTGCCGTGGTCAGGACGGCGGTGTCCATATCTGACATTGATAAAAAAATTACCACCGTACGGAATAATATCCTGGTGGCCCTCATCTTTACCCTTATCGCTGCCGCCATTGCCAGTTTTTATGTGGCCGGTCGGATCACAAAACCTGTGGAGCAAATGACAAAGGGGGCCATGGAGTTTGCCAAGGGAAATCTGAACAACCGGCTATCCGCACCAGACACCCAAGAGTTATCTCAACTTGCCCGGGCAATGAATCAAATGGCCGTGAAACTTGCCAAAAAAATTCAGGATTTCAAGAATCGGAGCCATGAGCTTGAGGCGGTTCATACCAGCATGCAGGAGGGGGTGATTGCCATTGACAAGAATGAGCAGATCATCACCATCAACACGGCTGCCGCAAAAATATTTGATTTCCCCTCTTCCACACTCAAGAAAAAAAATATCCTGGAAGTGGCCAGAAATTACGAGCTCCAGACCTTTATTCAGAAAGCGTTGTCCACCCATGAGCCGGTGGAGGAGGATATCCTCATTGAACGGGATGAGACCATCGTTTTAAATATCCATTCAACCGCGCTTTACGATACCCGGGAAGAGCGGATGGGAACCCTGATTATTTTCCATGATATTACCCGAATCCGTCGCCTGGAAAACATGCACAAGGCGTTTGCCGCAAATGTGTCCCATGAATTAAAAACCCCGTTAACCACGATCAAAGGGTTTATTGAAACCCTCCAGCAGATGCTTGCAGACAATGAAATCCAAAATTCGGACACCTTTTTAAAGATCATTGAAAAGAATGTTAACCGGATGGTGGATCTGATCAATGACCTTCTGGCCCTGTCCCGTTTGGAACGGCTTGAGGGAACAGCCGTTGAGTTTGACTCCCATCCTCTTTCAACCCTCTTAAATGGCGCGGTTAACCTCTGCCAATCCCAGGCCCTAGAAAAAAAGAGTCACATCTGTCTTTCCTGCCCAGATACCCTAAGCGTCAGGGTAGATCCCATCCTCATTGAACAGGCCATCATAAATCTTGTGGACAATGCTGTTAAATATAGCCCGGAAGATACCCGGATCACCATTGGTGTTAGTTGTCAAAAGGGAGTCGTGATCATTGAAATCAGGGATTTTGGAAACGGTATCGACAAGGAACATCTGCCCAAGCTATTTAACCGGTTTTACCGGGTGGACAAGGGCAGAGGTCGCAATGAGGGCGGCACAGGCCTTGGCCTTGCCATTGTTAAGCATATTGTCCAGTATCACGGCGGGAAAATCGAGGTGGAAAGCCAAAGGGGCAAGGGGACAACCTTTAAAATCAGTCTCCCCGTTTAGAACTACAAATCACAAATCATGACCCCTTCTCCCCTTTTTTTTCAAGAGGGGGGGGGGGCAGCAGTTCTCGGTGGGTAAATATGAACATGCCTGAAAAGGCATTCTGGAAAAATTTGAATATGTTTTTCGCAAACAT
>JAFLJU010000236.1 GCA_022712835.1 Desulfobacteraceae bacterium | reverse complement strand
ATACCGATGCAAGTTGACTGACCCATCCGAAGCTTTGTCAACTGATCAACCACCTCATAGGTAAGGGTCCCGGATCGTGACACCACGCCGATACTTCCTCGCCGATGAATATTGCCCGGCATGATACCGATTTTAGATTCACCCGGCGTAATGATTCCCGGACAATTTGGTCCGATGAGCCGACAGTTTTTGGTGGCCAGAAAATTTTTCACCCGTACCATATCCAGAATCGGAATCCCTTCGGTGATGCAGACAATGAGTTTTATGCCAGCATCTGCCGCTTCCATAATGGCGTCAGCCCCGAATGGCGGAGGAACCAGAATCAAGGAGACATCTGCTCCCGTCTCCACAACTCCCTGGGCCACGGTGTTAAATACCGGCACGCTGTCCAACCGTTGACCGCCCTTACCAGGTGTCACCCCGGCCACAACCGTTGTGCCGTATTCAATACATTGCCTGGCATGGAAACTGCCTTCATTGCCGGTAATTCCCTGGACCAGCAGTTTTGTATCCTTATTTACAAATATACTCACAATTATCTCCTTTAGTTAGCGACCGCTTTAATTAGCAACAGCTGCGGCAATTTTTTCGGCCGCATCGGAAAGGTCCCTTGCTGCGATCAAATCCAGCCCGGCATCGGCCAGGATTTTCTTGCCTTGTTCCACATTGGTGCCTTCCATGCGAACCACCACCGGAATATTGATACCGGTTTTTTTGGCAGCATCCACCACACCCTGGGCAAATATGTCGCACCTTAAAATACCGCCGAAAATATTGATAAGCACGGCTTTGACCTTGGAATCTGCAAGGATGATTCTCAGGGCGTTTTCAACCTGCTCGGAACTGGCTCCCCCCCCGACATCCATGAAATTGGCCGGGGTGGCCCCGGCATTTTTGATAATATCCATGGTGGCCATGGCAAGCCCGGCCCCATTGACAATATTGCCCACATTTCCGTCCAGGTTAATATAGTTCAGATTAAACTTGGAGGCTTCCACTTCCATAGGGTCTTCTTCATCAAGATCCCGAAGTTCCAAAAAATCCTTATGCCGATAAAGCGCATTGGAATCAAAATCCACCTTGGCATCCAAAGCCAGGACTTCGTTGTCCTTCGTGAGAATCAAGGGATTGATCTCCACCATGGAACTGTCATAGGCAACAAACAATTTATAGAGATTGGATAAAAGCCCTGAAAAGGATTTCATGGCAGCACCTGGCAGCCCAAGGCCGAAGGAAACTTCCCGGATCTGGTATCCCTGGATGCCCATGAGGGGATCCACATAAACTTTAATGATTCTTTCAGGGATTTTTTCGGCCACCTGTTCGATATCCATCCCCCCGTCCTGACTGGCCATGATCACCACGGACGCGGTTGCCCTGTCCACCAGGAGGCTTAGGTACAATTCGCGTTCAATTTTCTGACCGGCTTCAACAAGAAGTTTTTGCACCAGCCTTCCTTCGGGGCCTGTCTGGTGGGTGACAAGGGTCATACCGAGGATTTCGGTTGCTATAATTTGGGCTTCTTCCAGGGAAGCCGCAAGTTTTACACCGCCACCTTTCCCCCTGCCCCCAGCATGGATCTGGGCCTTTACCACAACGGGAAAACCGCCCAGCTCTCCGGCTATTTTTTTTGCCTCCGCAACTGAAAAGGCAACCGACCCTTCCGGAACCGGAACATTGTAGCGTCTAAATAATTGTTTTGCCTGGTATTCATGTATTTTCATTTTTTTATGCGCCTTTTTTTATGCACCTTGATTTTTATGCACCAATAATATTTAGCGTTCGATCTGCAGAGTCAGTGACCCGGGTTCCCGGGCCAAAGATATCGGCGGCGCCGGCGTTTTTCAAAAACTCATAATCCCCCGGGGGGATGATACCGCCGATCACCACTTTAATATCCGTTGCCCCGTGATTTTTGAGCTCCTGGATGACCATGGGAACCAGGGTTTTATGCCCGGCAGCTAGGCTTGACACGCCGATGACATGGACATCATTTTCAACGGCCATTTTAGCGGCCTCTTCCGGGGTCTGGAACATGGGCCCTAGGTCCACATCAAATCCGAAATCGGCAAAAGCGGTTGCAATGACTTTCACGCCACGGTCATGGCCATCCTGTCCCATTTTGGAAAGCAAAATCCGAGGTCTTCTGCCATTTTTCTTCTCAAACGCATTGGTGCGCTGTCTTAAGGACTCAATTTCCCCGGAACCAGAACTTTCTGCAGAATACACCCCTGAAATACAATGGGTTTTGGCCACAAATCGAGGGAATACCTTTTCCATGGCATCACAAATCTCTCCCACGGTTGCCCTTGCCCGAACCGCGGGCAAACATACTTCCAAAAGATTTTGCCCTGACTCACAAGCCCTTGTGATATCATTTAAGGTTTTTTGAACCAAGGCTTGATCCCGTTGACGTTTAATCTTGTCAAGCCGTGCCACCTGTTCATCCCGAACCGCTTCAGAAACTTCCCGCACAGGAATGGGAATTTCATCTTCTATTTTGTATTTATTCACCCCCACAATCACATCTGAGCCCTGATCAATTCTTGCCTGGCGACGGGCGGCCACTTCTTCAATCCTCATTTTCGGCATGCCCGATTCAATGGCTTTGGCCATGCCGCCTAAACTTTCTACCTCAATCAAAATTTTACGGACTTCATCAATAATATTTTGGGTCAGACTTTCAACATAGTATGATCCGCCCAAAGGATCTATTACATCGCAGATATGGGATTCTTCCTGGACCAGGATCTGGGTGTTTCGTGAAATTCTGGCGGCCAGTTCCGTGGGTAGCCCCACGGCCTCATCAAAGGAGTTGGTATGAAGGCTCTGGGTACCCCCAAGCACTGCGGACAAACATTCAAGGGTGGTTCTGACAACATTATTATAGGGATCCTGCTGGGTCAGGCTCCACCCGGATGTCTGACAATGGGTCCTGAGCATGGTGGATTTGGGGTTTTTCGGATTAAATTGTCCCATGATTTCCGCCCATAAAAACCGGGCCGCCCTGAGCATGGCAATATCCATGAAAAAATTCATGCCGATCCCGAAAAAGAAAGAAAGTCTGGGGGCAAATTTATCAATATCAAGACCTGCAGCAAGAGCCGCTTTCACATATTCAAGACCGTTTGCCAGGGTAAAGGCCGTCTGGAGAACCGAATCCGCCCCGGCTTCCATGATGTGATACCCGCTGATACTGATGGTATTAAACTTTGGCAGGTTATCCGAACAAAACCCAATAATATCGGAAACAATTCTCATGGAGGGTGTTGGCGCATAAATATAGGTATTCCGGGTCAGATATTCCTTTAAAATATCATTCTGAATGGTTCCCGACAGCTGATCATGGCTCACACCCTGCTCTTCCGCCGCAACAATATATCCTGCAAGAATCGGCAGAACCGCACCGTTCATGGTCATGGAAACAGACATCTGATCCAAAGGGATCTTGTCAAACAAGATTTTCATATCTTCCACAGAATCGATGGCAACCCCGGCTTTACCCACATCCCCTGTCACCCGTGGATGATCGGAATCATATCCCCTGTGGGTGGCCAGATCAAAGGCCCCGGACAATCCCTTGTGTCCGGCGGCCAGATTGTCCGCAGTCAGCATAATCTAGGGAATGATTGGCGACAGGACGATTTCGTAAGGAAGCTTATCCTTGAGCAGTCCCTTACCAATCTTCCATGCCTGTACTTCATCCAGCTCACTGTTCGTGGGCAGGCTCGGCATGGGATACGGATAGACAGGGAATTTGGAAACCAGCGGAGCCGGAATCCGGC
>JAFLJU010000482.1 GCA_022712835.1 Desulfobacteraceae bacterium | reverse complement strand
TAATGTCTGAAGATACAAAAAAAGTCATCTATACCATGGTGAACGTAGGCAAATTCCATGGCAAACGCCAGGTATTAAAAGATATTTATCTGTCCTATTTTTACGGGGCAAAAATCGGAGTTCTCGGACTGAACGGATCGGGTAAAAGTACACTTTTAAAAATCATGGCCGGCATTGATACCGAATTTGTCGGAGAAACCATTTTATCCAAGGGATTTACCGTGGGGTATCTGGAACAAGAGCCCCTGGTCGACAACACCAAAACCGTCAAAGAAGTGGTGGAAGAAGGGGTTCAAGAAACCGTGGACCTCTTAAAAGAATATGAAACAATATCCGCAGCCTTTGCCGAGCCCATGTCCGACGATGAGATGGAAAAGCTCATTGAAAAACAGGGAAAAATCCAGGACAAACTGGATCATCTGAATGCCTGGGACCTGGATGCCCAACTCCAGATGGCCATGGATGCCCTGCGCTGCCCACCGGGTGATACCCGGGTAGATATCATCTCGGGAGGAGAGAAAAGACGGGTGGCCCTGTGTCGTCTGCTGCTGGCCAAGCCAGACATTCTACTGTTAGATGAGCCCACCAACCATCTGGACGCGGAATCTGTTTCCTGGCTGGAGCAACATTTATCTCGATTTGAAGGCACGGTCATCGCCGTGACCCATGACCGGTATTTCCTGGACAATGTGGCTGGCTGGATACTGGAACTGGACCGGGGGGAAGGAATTCCCTGGAAGGGAAATTATTCATCCTGGCTGGAACAGAAACACAAGAAACTTGCCGGTGAGAAAAAAACCGAAAGTAAACGCCAGCAGACCCTTCAACGGGAGCTTGAGTGGATTAAGATGTCTCCTAAGGGCAGACGTTCCAAATCAAAGGCAAGGATCAAAGCCTATGATGAACTACTCCAACAAGATGGAAATGACCAGGAAAAAGCCATGGAGATCTTTATTCCACCGGGACCCAGACTGGGTGCCAAGGTGGTTGTGGCGGAACATATCTCAAAAGCCTTTCAAGATAAATTGTTAGTGAATGATATGAATTTTATCATCCCCCCCGGCGCCATTGTCGGCGTGGTGGGTCCCAATGGAGCGGGTAAAACCACTCTTTTCCGGATGATGACGGGCAAGGACAAACCGGATGCCGGAACCATCGAGCTTGGCAAAACAGTAAAAATTGCCTATGTGGACCAGGACCGTGACAGTCTTGATCCGGAAAAAACCATTTATGAGGTGATTTCCAAGGGCAGCGACAAAATGATGGTGGGGGGCAGGGAAATGAATTCCCGGGCCTATGTGGGAAAATTTAATTTTTCAGGATCTGACCAGCAAAAGAGAGTCAAAGAGATTTCCGGCGGGGAAAGAAACCGGGTGCACCTTGCCACCATGCTCCAGGAAGAAGCGAACCTCATCCTTTTGGATGAGCCCACCAACGACCTGGATATCAATACCATGCGGGCTCTGGAAGAGGCCCTGGAAAACTTTGGCGGCTGCGCTGTGATCATCAGCCATGATCGCTGGTTTTTAGACAGGATCGCCACCCACATCCTGGCCTTTGAAGGCGACAGCCAGACCCTGTTTTTTGAAGGATCCTATTCAGATTATGAAAAGGATCGGAAGGCCCGGCTTGGCATTAAGGCAGACCAGCCCACACGGATTAAGTACCGACAATTAACCCGGTGATGGACCAGGTGATAAATCGGGGGATGGACCGGATGGTGGACCAGATGATTGATTGGGTGACCCGTTAAATGATCAAAATCCATCTGGCCGTTTTCTTATTCGGGTTTGCAGGACTCTTTGGTAAATTTTTGTCCTGCAGCCCGTTTATCATTGTATTGGGCCGAACTTTTTTTGCCGCCATCACTTTATTTATATATGCAAGGTTCTTCTCCCACACAAAACTTCTGGGTTTTAACTGGGGGTCCTTCTTTTTTTTGATCCTCCAGGGGATCTTACTGGCCTGCCACTGGGTGACCTTTTTTCTGGCCATTCAGGTATCCTCGGTGGCGATTGGGCTTGTCACTTTTTCAAGTTTCCCCCTCTTTGTCACCTTTATGGAACCTCTTTTCTTTAAGGAACCCTTAAAAAAGAAGGATATCGCAACGGCTCTTGCGGTATTTACCGGTATCCTGCTGGTGGTTCCCGATCTGGATATCTCCAACAACGTAACCCTGGGAGCATTTTACGGCATCCTGTCCGGCCTGACCTTTGCCGTTCTGACCCTGGTCAACCGTAAAAATGCCAGGGTCTGGAACCCCATCGCCGTGGCATTTTATCAAAACCTGTTTGCCGCTCTCTTCCTGATGCTACCGCTCTTGTTTTTTCCGGTTCTGTTTTTTCCTGCCCTAGTGGCGGAACAAAGCGCTTTGAACCTTGGGGATCTTCCTTTGCTGATATTGCTGGGGGTGGTCTTCACCGCCATGGCCCATACCTTTTTTATCCAATCCCTGACAATAATACGGGCCCAGACCGCAAGTGTCATCGCATCCCTTGAACCGGTTTACGGAATAATACTTGCCTTTTTTCTCCTGAATGAAATTCCTGAGATTAGAACCCTTGCCGGAGGGCTTGTCATCATCGGTGCCACCATTGCAGCCTGCCTTTTCCGCCGGGACACCCCCCCCTCATGAACCAACCATACCCTGCCTGATTAATCCCTGCCTGATTAATCCCTGCCTGGTTAATCCCTGGCAGGTTAATCCCTGCCAGGAGCCACCCTCTTTAGTTTAGATTAATACCGTCCCAAAATTCTCAGAATCTCTGATTTTTCCTTTAGTTCTACCATCATGGACGCAAGATCAACACTTAAGATATCCGCCTCAAGATCTGCATAAAACATATATTCCCAGGGTTTGCCCAATATTGGCCGGGATTCAAGTTTCACCAAATTAATTTCATGGGTTGAAAATACCTTCATCACCTCAAACAAGGCTCCTGGTTTATTTCCCGTTGAAAAAATGATGGAGGTTTTACTCACTTTTTTATTTCCCTTGTATTCCTTGGCAATGATGGCGAAGCGGGTGAAGTTCCGGGGGTTATCTTCAATGGAATCTTCCAGCACCTTCATATCAAAGATATCGGCTGCCATGGCAGATCCAATGGCGGCCATTGTGGTATCTCCTGATTCCTTGACCTGACGGACAGCGCTTGCAACCGCTTTGACCGGCAGGGGGTCCACCTTCGGGTACTGATCCATGAAGTTTTTACACTGGGAAAAGGCCGGCGGTGATGCCAAAATGGTTGTGATGGTATTGATATCCGCTGATCCATGGCCGATAAGCGAATGCTTTATACGGATAGTCACTTCGCCAATTATCTTGAGATCATACTCCTGGAGCAGATCAAAATTTTCATGGATGGAGCCGGACAGGGAATTTTCAACGGGAATCACCCCGTATTCCACACTGCCGCTGGCACAGGCATTGAAAATATCCCGATAGGATTTCATGGGAATGGAGGTGACATCATCCCCGAAATAGGAAAGGCTTGCCTTGTGGCTGTAATCACCGTTTTCACCGATGAAAGCGGCTGTCTTTTCCCCTCCGCCATTGAGCTGACCGATCACTTCGGATTTCTTTAAATAGTCAAAATCAAGCTGCTTACCCACCACCGGTGCAATCACATACAAATCCCGGGTTAATTGACCAAACTGCTCAGGATACAGACTCTGGGGACCATCGGATAATGCGTTGTCAGGGTCATTGTGAACTTCGATCATCAACGCATCGGCCCCGGCGGCAATGGCAGCCCTTGCCATGGGGCTGACCTTTTCTCTTATACCCGTGGCGTGACTGGGATCAATCACAATGGGAAGGTGGGTAAGCTGTTTTAATACAGGAATGGCAGAAAGATCCAGGGTGTTCCGGGTATAGGGTTCAAAGGTTCGAATACCCCGTTCACACAAAATGACATTCTCGTTACCCCCGGCCACAATATACTCGGCTGACATGAGCCATTCCTGGATGGTGGAAGCAAGGCCCCGTTTTAACACAACCGGTTTGCTCATTTTCCCCACACACTTGAGCAGCTCAAAATTTTGCATATTCCTGGCACCGATCTGGACCACATCCACATACTTTTCCATGAGTTCTGCCTGGGCAGGGGAGGTCATCTCGGTCACCACCCCAAGCCCTGTTTGCTCCCTGACATCGGCCAAAATCTTGAGGCCTTCCTCTTCCATTCCCTGGAAAGAATAGGGCGAGGACCTGGGTTTATAAGCCCCGCCCCGGAACAGAACCGCTCCGTATTTTTTCACTTCTCTTGCAATGGTCATGGCTTGGGTATGGCTTTCCACGGCACAGGGCCCTGCAATGATCACAATTCTATCGCCTCCCACCACCACATTTCCTATTTTGACCATGGAGTCTTCGGATTTGAAATCCCTGCTGACAAGCTTGTGGGAGGTTTTAATGGTCCGAACTTGGGCGACCCCTGCCATCTGTTGATATTGGTCGGCGGTTCTTTTGTTTTTTGCGATGATGCCCACAAGCGTTTTGCCAGCATCAATAATTTCCCGGGTAACGCACCCGTCATCTAATAGCAAGGAGGTGATGGCACCTTTCTGGTCTTTTGTTATCTTGTCCTCTAAAACTAGTATCATTGACTTAACTCTCCTTAGATTAATCTTTCATAACTGTATCTGACAAACCCCTAAAAACAAAAAGCCCGGGGAGATTTTCCCCAGGCCAAAAAAATATAAAGGCCCCGGGTGGATTCATGTCCACCCGGGGCCTTTTATAAACATTTAAAATTTATAAATCGCTACACCGGATGAACGCTCCTAAAAAAGAAGAAGCGTCCAAAAATAAATATAAACTGTGGTCTGTTTGTTCCAGTTTTCATTTGCGAGTGTATCTTTATTATAAATATCTTTATTATAATTATTTTTTCAAAAATTTAATCAATCCTAAAACTTGATTGCGTTAAAATAGAAGGACTTCTCCTCCTTGTCAAGGAATATTTTTATCTAATTGATCCCTTTTTCCTTAAAAAAGGGGACATAGGCCTTGTCGGTTTTCAGAATATGGTTTCTGAGCCAGTCGGTTAAAAAGTGCATCAAATCCATGGATAGGGCTGCCCTGCCTCCATCAAATTCTTTTTTGAATTCTAACACCTGGGCTACCAGTTTATCATGATATGCTTTATGGGCTTCCCGGTCAGCGTATTTGTGTTGTTCAAACAGATCTTCTTCATTTTTAAAATGGTACACCGTATAATCGGCCAACCGGGTCAGGATCTGACCGGCCTCCCTGGCCCCCATCTTCATTTTCATGGCCCGGTGCAATTCATTAACCATTTTCACCAACTCCTTGTGCTGTTCGTCAATCTGGTCAATCCCTATTTTAAGTTTTTCCCCCCAGGGCATCAAATCGACGATATCCTTGGCATTGACCTGTGTTGTGGGCGCCACAGCATCTGCCCCGGAAACTTTAAAAACCCCGATCATATCCCGCAATTTTCCTGAAAGTTCCGAAAGATCCTGGGCGCTTTTCTTCATCTGGCTGCTTCTGGCCGTCATTTCCCGGGATACCCCATGAACTTTAGAGATGTCCTGGGCAATCTCCGTGGAAACCTGGGAGCTTTCGGCCACATTTTCATTGACCTCACCGATGCCCAGGGATGCCTGATCAATATTTTCAGCCACTTCAGAGGCAGAGGCAGATTGTTCCTCTACGGCCGCTGCAATGGCAGACACAATCTGGGTCACTTCAAAAATCACTTGGCTAATCTGATTCACATCTTTTACCGTATCCTCGGTGGAGGTCTGGATGCCCTGTATCTTTTCCTTAATATCCTGGGTGGCGCCTGCTGTCTGGGCGGCAAGCCCTTTTATTTCACTTGCCACCACAGCAAACCCCTTACCGGCTTCCCCGGCCCGGGCCGCCTCAATAGTGGCATTGAGCGCCAGAAGGTTCGTCTGTTCGGCAATGTCGGTGATCACCTCTGTGACCTGGCTGATATCTTTGGCCGAGGCCCCCAGATGTTTCACCCGATCGGATGCTCTCTTCACTTTAAAGGTGGCATCCTCGGAAACAGTCCTTGCCTTGTCACAATTTTGGGCTACTTCATTCAGGGTCAGCTTCATCTGGCCTGCGGCATCGGCAACCGTGCCCAGGTTAACCGAGGCCTCTTCACTGGCGGCAGCAACCGAATGCATACTGGAACTCATCTCTTCGGCAGCAGCGGCAACCGCATTAGACCTGGACGCCAGATCTTCGGAGTCTTCGGACATCTGTTCGGAAATAATCAACAATTCCCCTGAAGAGGCGGTAACGGTTTCCGAATTGGACCCGATATCCACAATAATGTTGTTTAACCGGGAGATAAAGGTATTAAACCAGCGGGCAAGCTCCCCGATTTCGTCTTTGGTATTAATGTCAATGCGCTGGGTCAGATCCCCGTCCCCCTGGGAAATATCCTTTAGGGCGGCCACCACCTTTTTGATAGGGGTTATGATCACCCGGATCAGAAAAAAGGCGATGACAATGCCGAATATCACGGCAATGATGCTGACCAGAGTGATCAAGGTAGTTGAACTTGCAATCTGGGACTGCATCTGGGTGTGCATGGCCTCCTTGGATTTCAGGCAGATGGCCTCAATCCCGGCGGCTGTGGATTCCATTTGCTCTTTGGCGGTCTGCTGTCGTTTCATCAGCTCGGCATAACTTTTAAAAGAGCTGATATACACATTCACAGCTTCCTGGATACCCTCCAGGGGTTTTGTCTTGTCGGCATCATCAATGGTTTCCTTGATGGTTGCAATGGCCTTGTCAATGGAATCGATATTCTGGAGGATCTGTTGAAAGATCGCATCCTCTTCGGTCTGGTTAAACTCTTTTTCCAAAATTCTGGTTTTTAAAAGAATCTTGGCCACTCCATCGGCTCCCGAGGACAATTCCATCATCTGACCTGATAAAATTTGAACATCCTCAATATAAAACTCCAACAACTCCTGCATCTCCTGCTGAAAGGTGATGGTGGCCATGCGCATTGTCTTTACGGCCTCAATGAGGGCCTGGTTATTTTTTTGGCTTTTATCTTTAAAAAAGATTTCTGCCTTTTCAATAACCGCATCCTGGGAACTTTTGATCTTCCCATGGCGTTTCTTTGAGATCGGCTCAAACATCAAGGGAGTCACTTCCGAAAGATCCCTTTGGATATTCTTGTGGTGGCCCTTCCATTGGGTTACCATGGAGACATTGGCTTCCCGGGAATCCGATATCACCATCCGGTATCCCTTGGCCTGGAGAAAATTTTCCTTTATTCTTTCGGCAAAAACCACCCGCTGGCGCATCTGGTATGTTTTTTCCTCACTTTGGGCCATCAGGGTATCATAACTTGCCTTTTGTTCATCCCGGATCCGTGAGGTGATGTCCAGAGCTGCGCTGGCCTTTTGATTCATATCCCCCATCAGGGTATCCTTCTGACCGGCCAGGGTCACATAATTGCCAAAGGCTTTAACATAGATATCAGCGGTTTTCATAATCTGTTCCGCCTGGTGGGAGATTCCGTCATCCCCTGTGGTATCCACAATTTTTTTGGCCATGGCTTTCAGAAGTTTAATGTCCTCTAGGACAATATCAACCGCCTTCCTGTCATTGGTCAGGATAAATTGCTTTTCATTTTGCCGGGCGTCCAGGATACGGTCCACCAACAGCTGAAATTGATTGGAAGATTCCACTTTTTCCACCACCCGCGTCAGACCCAATCGCCCGACAAAGGCAAGCACAATCAATAGGACAAGTACGACAACAAACCCGCCGGTTATTTTTTTTGCTAGGCTGAAATTTTTTAGCATATTTTCCTCCAGAGATAATTAAATGGGTGGATCCCCATGGAATATCGCGAAAAAAAGCCCTGTCTATAGGACACAACTCACCCTCAATTTATTTTTTTTCCCATCCGCCGATCAGGTGCAGATGAATATGAAATATTTCCTGCCCCCCGCCCTTTTCAACATTAAACAGCAACTTATAACCGGACTCATTAACCCCTTGCTCCAAGGCCACCTCCTTGGCCACCATGAATAAACCCGAGATGATATCCCGATCTTCACCCGTCAGGTCATTGATGCTCCGGATATGCTTTTTGGGCACCAGCAGCAGATGAACGGGAGCTGCCGGATTGATATCTTTAAACACCACGTAGGTATCGTCTTCATACAAAAATTCACTGGGGATTTCCCGATTTACAATTTTACAAAACAGGCAGTCAGTGGACATTGAGATTCTCCTTTTTTTTTCATTACACTTCTTTTTTATCAACCCTTATTTTATCTACCCTTTTTTTATCTACCCTTTTTTATTGATCTCTTCCATTAATTTTTCCATGGCCATACAGGCCCTGTCCTGGAGGAAAATATCGGTGATGGATCTGGTATATTCCGAAGGAAAGGGATTGATTTCTATGATACGGGCCCCGTTTGATTTTGCTGCCCCGGGAATCATGTTGGCCGGTGCCACAGTCCCTGTGGTGCCGATAAGAATGAAACAATCGGCACGGGTGGTCTCATTAAAAGAGTGGGTACTGGCAGGTTCAGCAATGGCCTCTCCAAAAAAAACAACATCGGGTTTTAATATGCCACCGCAGCGTAAACACACCGGCGGCAACCTATTCAAATCGATTTGAGAAACCTTGTAGGAGGTCCGGCAATTAAGGCAGATAAGATTTTTCAAAGACCCGTGGAACTCATGGACCGTTTTGCTCCCGGCATCTTTATGGAGGTTGTCCACATTCTGGGTAATCACGGCCGCAACCAATTTTCTGGCCTCCATTTCAGCCAGGGCATGGTGGGCCACATTGGGCTGAACCTGGCCGAACAGATCATAAAAAATCTCCCGGATCACCTCCCATGAAGCCTTTGTGTTCCGGTGAAAGTATTGGATATCAAAGGTCATGGGATCATATTTATTCCACAGACCGTTTTCCCCCCTAAAGGCAGGGATACCACTTTCAACAGATATCCCGGCACCGGTGAAGGCCACACACCTTTTTGCAGATTTTATAATTTTGGCTGCTTTGGCATACATCGATCCCCCCTTTTGTCAAACAAGTTCCATCACTTCAAAGCAATTGCGCCAAAGGTCAGCAATCAGTAACTTATTCCGCAAGATGTCTCCCCTCTTAAGCAGCACCTTTATGCATTCCGAGGCCTGGAGTGAGGCAATAAAAAGGGCGCAATAGGAAATATTTCCGGTCTGGGTTTCAATTCCCCGGGAAGTGGCCTGGGTTTTTTTACCATAAATAAGTTCATATCCCAAGTCCTTCGGGAAAATCACCGTCACCTGGCCGCATACCCCGGCAATGGCACCGGATACCAGGGGAATAGATGCTTTTTGGGCAATCTCCTGCACCAGAAACCGTGTGTCAATGGTATCCAGACAATCCACCACCAGATCCGCCCCCTGGATTATGTCATGAAGGTTGGTCTCATCCACAAACTCATTAAAGGCGTTCACCTGTATGGATGAATTAATCTCTTCAATCCGCTCTCTTGCCGCTTGTGCCTTGAGCACACCGATATTGCCTTCCCGGCTCAAAATCTGACGATTCAGATTGGTGATATCAAACCTATCTCCGTCCACCAGAGTCAGGGTGCCAACCCCTGTTCGGGCAAGCATTTCACACACCCCGCCCCCCAGCCCCCCCAGACCGATGACCACCACATGGGAACGGATTAAAATCTCCTGTTCCCCGGGGCTTATGGTATTAAAGTTACGGTCATACCGATTTTCCTTGACCATCTTTTTCCCTTTTTCCCTTTTTCCAATTTTTCTTTTTATTTAATTTTCCCTTTTTTCAAGGTGCTTAACCGCCCCCCACGGGCGGAAATAATCCCACCCGATCCTTGTGCAGAATCCGATAGTCAGGGTTCTGTTTTTTCCCATTGATAAAAATCAATTTGACAATATCATTTGGAATTCCAAGATCCGTGATAAGCTGGTTTATGGTAGTTCCCTCCGGGATGTCATAAGCCTCACTTTTTGAAGGAAGATATTTGGCAAGGGTAACAAACAGCTTTAGTTCAATCTGAATCATTTTGTATTTACACTTTCCATTTCGACTGTTATTTAAGTGTGTAATTATGGATAAATATTACTCTCCCATATGTAACCTCGAATTTAACAGAAAATGATTGCTTATGAAAGCCCAAAATAAAGAGAACCTGACCATTGAAAAACTGGCCCAAAACCTTACCAGTTTTGCCATAGACAGAACAGACTTAAAAGAACTGCTTGCCATCCTCCCCCCGGGAAATGATCTGAATATCACCACACTTGAATATGAACTGGGAATTTTAAAAATTTTGAGCGTAGGCTGGGGGATTTCCTTCTACATGGAGCCTGTAGATAAAAACAAAGCCCCCTTAACCCAATATTTCTGGGAAATGGTCCAGGAGATCTCCCAGAACATATCCGAGTTGACCCTGACCACCACCGGCACCCGGGTGGACTATTTTGATATTATAAAAGAGCGGTTGGCCATTTATGTAAAACAAATGCAGGAGAATCCCGAACAGGCAACCAACCCCGCGCTCATCATGGGGCCGGTCTTTGCCGGGATCTGCGGCAGTCCCGACAACCCAATTGCCATTCTGACCGGTACCAAAATGTTCACCCTGACCCTGGGTGCGGTGAAAGAATATATCAATGCGGTTCACATTGATGAGATCAGACTCAATTGACCGGAACAATTTCTTTAAATAAAACCCAGGAACCTTGAAAGCCAAACTTGAAAGAAAATATGATGCCTCTTAAGAAAACCGTCCTCACCCCTCCCCTGCTGTTAAAAGGCATCCTCTACACCAATGTCTTTTTGTTCGTCGTCAGTTTGATTTACAGCGGTAAAAACCTAGGTATGAGCATCAACCCCTTTCATGCCCTGACCCCTTCCATGGATGTGCTCAATTTTTTAGGCGCCTCGGGCACGATTCCCATTGATCATTTCCATGCCTGGTGGTCCCTGATCACGGCCAACTGGCTCCATGGCAGCCTCCTGCATATCATATTCAACATGCTGGCCCTTCGAACGGTAGCCCCCCTGGTCATGAATGAATTCGG
>JAFLJU010000170.1 GCA_022712835.1 Desulfobacteraceae bacterium | reverse complement strand
GCCTGGCAGGTCTTCCAGATCTTTTGGTTTCCAGGAAGAAATCTGGCTGAAAAACTGGGCAAGAAGGTTTGTTTTCTGGTAATTGAGATCTTTATCACCATGGGTATAAAATTCATCAATCCTGCAGGCCATTGCCATTTTTTTCAAGGAACCCTGAAGAATTTTTTTGCCGTTTTTAGCAAACTTGAGATTGCCCTGGCCAATAAAACTTAAAATAACAGGCAATTGCCGGAAAATTTCCTCTTTATTCTCATGGATTTGTTCAACCCTGGCCTGGATATCCGGTACAGATTCTATATGCTTGAAATCAGGTGCAGGTAAAACCTCGGCGATAAATTCCTGCAAACCGTCACTAATGGATATGGAATAGCCATCTCCCCTGCCATGGGCCCAGGTCCTATCCGTCTGGAACATAAAATAGGCGGGATCTTTTTTCACCGCCTCATGTAAGGGCATGTTGTGATCCAGATCTGAACATAAGTCAGCCCCATGGCCCTCCATGATTTGGGAAAGCTTTAGGGCGGCTGTCTGTGTATCAAAGGCTTCAAACTCCCAAACAAGCATATACAACAGCATTACCACCTGACTGGGCAGTTTTTCAAGAATCGTATTAAACAAAAAATCATCGGACACAGCAGCGGCCAGGAGCCGGACACATGCATCCTTGTTATTCATTTTAAGCGCTGCCAGTGTATTTGCACCATATTCTTTTTTATCCAGAAGATCGGGAATGTGACTCAAATAAAGTTCATACACCTTTTCCGACAAAGTAAAGGCACCAAACCTTTTGATCATCATTTCCGTTCTGTTGTGGGAAGGCGTTTGCATTTTAAGGGGCCTGGTTTGCCGTGTTCTTTGAGAAGTTTTTTCTTCCATGGAGGTATCCGGATTTTTAATTCCCATCTGACAGGCTTCCCGAACCAACGGATTATTATCAAAACGCAATTTTTGAAACAGGGTTTTTGCCCAGGTTTTTTTGTCGTCCCGGATGGTGTTTGCCACATGGCTTCTGACATTCGGACTTATGTCGGCAACCATCCGGGCAATAAATTGTTGAACTCCTGGATTATTCGGGGCCAATTCATGCACCACCTTGACCATGTTTGCCCTTTGCTGCCAGGAACCATATTCCTCAAGGCGCAGAATCGTTTCGAGAATTTTTCCATTGTCCGTAAAATAACAGCATGCCTCATAGGCCTTCTGCCGGACGTACCAGGCCAGTGGATGGGCAGAGTCAAACCCCAGATTTTCAACCAAAAGCCCCGGCAGCCTTTCCATGGTTTGAAAACCCGCGAAATGGATCAATGCCAGGAGGCGGTCTTTCATAAACCCCAGGGAAGAAAGGGAAACACTATACCGCTCCCAGGTCCATTGACCGATGCTCTCCCGTATGAGCGCGACCTCCAGCTTTTTTTGAAAACACTCTTTACACATGCCTTTGCCATCAAAATCAACCGTAAACCAGGTGGCTGTTTCTTTACACACAGGACATCTACCATGGCTGATGATCCAGGGCTCCATTGTATCGATTTGATCAAGAATATTCATCATTACGCTCCCAGCAACAGGTCAATATCTGCTTCCTCCATCTGTTTGATGGAGGCGTTGTCACTGTCGATGAGAGAGTCGAACAATTCTTTTTTCTTCTCATGGAGGGCAAGGATTTTCTCTTCAATGCTGTTGCGTGCAATCAGGCGGTAGCTAAACACGGTGTTTTTCTGGCCCATTCTGTGGGCCCGGTCAATGGCCTGGTTTTCCGCAGCCAGGTTCCACCAGGGATCAAATAAAAACACATACTCCGCAGCCGTCAGGTTTACCCCTATCCCCCCGGTTTTCAAGGTCATTAAAAGGGCCTGGCAGGTATCATCCTCTTGAAATTGTTCCACAACACGGCTTCGGTCCCGGGTGGCCCCGGTCATGACCAGGTGATTGATTCCAGCCGCTTCCATATCCATGGAAACGCACTCCAGGGAATGGAGATAATTGGCAAACACCAGCACCTTGTGTTTGCCGGCCACGGCATCTGCCACATGTTCCATGAGAACTTCCCGCTTGGGAGAGATGATTTTATTGTCGCTCTTGATCTCGGGAATGGAAGCAATCTGACGAAGCTCGCCCATGGCCTGGAGAATAAACAGCTTGGATTTTTTCAACCCCTTTGTCTGGATTTCCTCCTCAATGGCTCTTTTGTACATCAGTCGGCGCTGGTGATAGAGCCTGGCCTGTTCTTTGCCCATGTCCACATACAGAATCTGTTCCATCTTGTCCGGAAGGTCCTGTAACACCTCAGTTTTCAGCCGCCGCAGGACAAAGGGATAGATCTTTTTTTTCAATTCTTTTACCACGGCCTTGTTGTCTTCTTTCTGGATGGGATTCAGGTAATTTTTCGTAAAATCGGCAGGGGTTCCGAACATGGCGGGATTTAAAAACCTGAACAGGGAATAGAGCTCACCGATATTGTTTTCTATGGGGGTCCCACTCAGGGCAAGGCGATGGTCTGCCTGTAAGAGCATAACGGCCTTGGATGCCTTAGCGTTCATGTTCTTGATGTTCTGGGACTCATCCAGAACCACCATGTGAAATTGTTCTTCCTTAAGGTGTTCAATGTCGTTTCTCACCATGGCATAGGTGGTCAGGATGATATGGAAACTGCCCATGGTTTTGATATCCCGATTCTGACCATAATAAAGAGCCGCGGTGAGTTTGGGGGCAAATTTTTTAAGTTCGCTTTCCCAGTTGAACAAGAGGGTTTTGGGCATGACAATCAGGGTGGGCTGTGTTTGACCAGGATAGATAGATGCCAGGAGCGCAATGGTCTGAATGGTCTTTCCAAGTCCCATGTCATCGGCAAGACAGCCGCCCAGTTTGTGCTTGTAAAGATAGCTAGCCCACTGAACCCCCTGCTCCTGATACCCCCGGAGGGTGGCATTGATGACAGGCAATGGGGCGGGGCAATTTTTCAATTGGTTAAACCCTGAAAAAATCTCTCTGGATTTTTGAAAGGCCTGTTTGGCAATTTTTTCCCCAATGAGTTCCTCCACCAGGGGAAGATCGAAAAAAGAGACCTTTACACCGGATTTTTGTTTTTTGAAAATCCGGGCCAGTTTTTCCATGTAATCCGGATTAATAACAGCGCTGGACCCATCGCTCAACCTGACATAGGAATCTTTTTGATATTGTTTCAACACATCATTAATTGTAAATTTTTCCCCGTCAAGGGTAAGTGTGGCCTCTCCCTCCAGAAAATCAATGCCATGGGAAAGGCTCAAATCCAGGGTCGGCCGGACATATTTCACCTTATAGGATGTCAGCTTTTCAGCTCCCATGACAATGTACCGGGACAGCAGCAAAGAAAGTTCCAGGGTGATAAAACGGGTGGCCAGGGCAGGCTCGATGACCATGAAATTATCCTGGACATAAATGGCCTTGCCCTGTTTGAGACCCTTTGCATGACGCTTTAAGGCCCCATGGATATCCTGGAAGCAGGCTCCGATATCCCCGTGAACCAGGGGACTTAGGGTGATGGTCTTTTCCATCTCATTGACGGATACAATTTGGTCCATGTCAAAGGTATCGAAAAAATCCGGGGAAAATCCGGGATAGGTGGCCGATATCCTCAGATGAAGGGATTGATCCGGTGCAACATTTTCAAATATCAGGGCAGGCCGGGTCTTTTTAGGATCTCCCGCAAGAACCGTGTATCCGGAATAGGAAATATCCACATGGGTCAGGTTGGAAAACAACAGGGTCAAATATTGTTCCAGAAGATCAGAACTCAAGCGAGTATCAAACAGGGCAAGGGAGCTGAAACCTGTTCCAAGGGGCTTGACCCTGTACATGGTATGGCCTGCCAGGATGTGCGTCTCTGTCACCGGGACCATGGAATGAATCTGTTTGGACCCATGCCACAACCCCAGGACGGTTTCAAGCTCATTGTCCTTTTGCACAATGGACAGTCTCACCCGGGCATCCCCCTGGGCCAGTTCTATTTTTTTCCCTTTTTCATCCACAAAGCTCCCCGAGCAAAACAACAGGGAAAGCAGATATTCGTTGCCGTTGAGATAAAATCCATTGTCCGATGAGGCCGCTTCCCAATCAATGGAGAAGGCCTCCTGTTCCCGAACCCTTGCAATCTCCTTTAGAATGCTACGCTCGGGGCCTGAATAAAACTCATGGTCCGGATCCACCTGTTTACCGGAACCGTCCACAATGGAAAGGGATATCCCCTGCTCTGTAGGAACCATTTTAAAGCTTAGGGTTTCCGGTACCTTTAAATTGCGAATAACCGGACTTGTTTTCCGAAACATTTCAAACAGCGTCTCAATTTCTTGAACCATTTTTTACACCATCAATTTTCCAAATATTTTTTCCAGAATTC
>JAFLJU010000038.1 GCA_022712835.1 Desulfobacteraceae bacterium | reverse complement strand
AAAAAAAAATGTATAGGTTTCGGGTATATTAAAAAAGCAAAGGCTGATTTACAACAGGTAAGAATTAATGATCTCATAAAAAGTCGAAAATGCTAAAATTGATATCAGTTATTTTTTGTATGTTACAGTCAAAGAAATGCTGAAAGTCAGACTTGTTCCGGTATTTTTGGATTATTTATGTTTTTCTAATAAAAATATGTTTATTGTTCTGTTTTATGCGGAAAAAAGTAGTTTTTTTTTGTGAAAGTTAAGTTGTTGTGTTGACAAACAAAAATAAAGTTATTAAGGGTGATTAGAATTATTCGTAATATTTATTGTAGACTAACCAAGGGGATGAGCAATGCCTAAATCATCTAGAGATACCAAGGAGATCGTTGCCACGCCGCCATCCGAAATAAAGATCAAGATCAATGGGTGCTGGCATAATTTTGAATCTGAGCGTGATATTTCGCCAACTATGACCCTCTCCTATTTGTTGAGAGAGAAGTTGGGCTTTACCGGCCTGAAAGTGTCCTGTGACGAAGGGGGGTGCGGTGCCTGCACCGTTGTTATGGATGGCAAATCCGTATTGTCGTGCATGATTCTAGCCGTTGAAGCCAACGGGCATGAGATACTCACCATTGAAGGGCTTGCCAAAGATGATCCCATCGTGGAAGCCTTTGCGCAGCAGTGTGAGCCCGGTTATGGAACAGCCCTGCAGTGTGGAATTTGCACTCCCGGCTTTGTGATGAGTACCAAAGCATTGCTTGATGAGAATCCAATACCAACCATGGGCGAGGTCAAGGAAGCCCTTTCCGGGCATATCTGCCGGTGTGGGTGTTATGCGGGTATTGCCCAGGCCGTGACCCATGCTTCCGAAAAAATTGCGAAAAAAGGAGACGCCTCATGAAACAGCCTTACACACCGCGGCCGAACTCGAATCGTAAATTCGTTGGCGGCTACCGGCCCAAGATTGATGCCTGGGAAAAGGCCCGGGGAAAAGTTGAATATGTCGATGATATAACCATCAACAGCAGATTTCCCGGCATGCTGTATGCCAAGGTTCTGCGCAGTCCCCATGCCCATGCCCGCATTCGGGACATCGATGTGAGCCAGGCAGAAGCGCTCCCGGGAGTTGTCTCTGTAATGACTTACAAGGACCCGGAATTTTCATCCCTCAGGCCAACCAATGCCGGTTGGACCGATGGCGTGGATACCGTCTCCTACGATGGGAAGATGTGGAGCCAGTTTAATGATCGCCGGGTATTGGGAGACTATGCCTGCTGGGTAACCGATGAAGTTGGCGCTGTTGTGGCTGCAGAGAGCGAAGAAATCGCCGATGAAGCCATCCGGTTGATCAAGGTTGACTGGGAGGTGTTCCCCTTTGTTCTTGACCCAATCGAAGCCATGAAGCCGGGTGCACCTGTTATTCATCCTGACATGACTGAAAATAATATTTTACCCCCGGAAAAAATGGGGGGGGATGATGTGTTTCTGGACAAGGGAGATGTGGATGCCGATTTTGCAAATGCCGAAGTTGTGATCGAGGCCACCTCAACCCACCACAACGCAACCCAGGCCTCCCTTGATAACTGGTGCTGCCTGATAGATTGGACAGATGAAAAATTTACCCTCTATTCCAATTCCTTTGAAGCGGATCAAACCCGCATGCACATCAGCCAGATGCTGGATCTGCCGTTGCACAAGGTAACCGTCATCTCTTCCTATGTCGGCGGACAGTTTGGCCGGGGAGACACAGGCGAGCAGCCCTTTTTTCTTTTTACGGCTATACTTTCCAAAAAAACAGGCCGTCCTGTAAAGTTCAAACATACCCGCCGGGAAAGTTTCCATGATTCCCGTCAACCCACGATCTATACGGGCAAGGTTGGTGCCAAAAAAGACGGTACCATTACCTCCCTGTACTTTAAATCAATCGGCAATACCGGCGCCTATGCCGATCATTCAATCTTTGCCCTGAAATTTGCTCCCATGGAAATTTCTGAAGTCTCTTTTGCCCATATTCCCAACGTGAAACTGGAATCTTATGCGGTTTATACCAATAAACTGCCGGCCTGTATGATGCGGGGCGTTGGTAATTCCCAGTTTAATCTTATTTTCGGCCATGTGGTGGACTTGCTGGCTGAACGACTGGACATGGATCCCATTGATCTGTGTATCAAGAATTTTGGACATGAGTGGGAAACCCTTCCGGACAAGAGTCTGACCGAAGTGCTGCGCCAGGGTGCCGCAAAAATAGGATGGAGTGAAAAACGCAATAAGCCCGGCCAGGGACCTGTCTATGACAAGACCAAAAAACGGGGTGTCGGCTTTTCGATTCATCCGGCATGGCATGCGGAATGGCAGGAAGTTCGCCGGGGTCATATTCCGATTTCCATCACCCTGAATCCGGATGGTACGGTTATTCTCAATGCCCCCACCGTGGAAACCGGAACCGGCTCAAATACCTGCAACGTTCTGGGGTGTGCCGAATCCTTGAGCTTTCTGGGGGTTACCCCGGAAAAAATCCACTGGAACCACCTGGTCAACACCGATACCAGCCTGAAAGACTGTGTCCAGACAGACAGCTCCGTTTCCTATCTGCAGTCCGAAGTCATCGCCACTGCAGTGGATGAAATCAGACAAGAGATTCTTGACAGGGCCGAACCGGTTTTCAAGGCAAAATCTGCGGATATGGATATTGTTGACGGCCGGGTTTTCCTTAAGAAAAATCCGGACCAGGGACTTACCGTGAAAGAGCTGTTATTCAAGGGAGACCTGGTACCCATCACGATTAACAAAAGCAAATTGGCCAATGACGAAAAAACAGGGGTTCCCTATTTTGCCAATTTTGCCGAAGTGGAAGTGGACATGGATACCGGGAAAGTGGATGTGCTGCATCTGGTGGTGATCAATGACTGTGGTACCGTCATGTATGCTTCCGGCGCCGAAGCCCAGCAGGTCGGTGGCCAGGTCATGGGGTTGGGTGAAACCCTGACCGAAGAGATTATCTATGACGAGATAACCGGAGTGCCCCTGAATTTTAATTTTATTGATTACAAGATTCCCACCATGGCCGACATGCCTGAAATTGATCCCATCCTTCTTGAGGTCTGGAAGGGTGCCGGGGAGTACGGTGCATGCGGAATTGGTGAAGGCACCCTGACCTGCACACCGCGGGCCATCATGAATGCAATCTACAATGCCATCGGTGTCAGAATTAATGATATTCCGATCAAGCCCGAGATAGTTCTCCGGGCTCTGGGAAAGGTTTAAGGAGAAAAAGATGACGCTTAGAAATTTCAAACACATATCTGCTTCGTCTCTTGCGGAAGCCACGGATATCTTGTCAAAAACCAATGGCTGCGTTGCCATTGCAGGCGGAACAGATTTGCTGGGGGTTCTCAAGGATAAAATTCATGCCCAGGGCCCAGAGGTCCTGGTGAATCTCAAGACAATTCCAAACTTAAGTTATGTGAAGGCAACGGAAACGGGACTTTCCATCGGTGCCCTGACAACCCTCACTGATATTTGTAATGATGAGACCGTCAAGGAACAATATGCACTGCTGGCACAAGCGGCGAAATCGGTTGCATCCCCCCAGCTGAGAAACATGGGCACCCTTGGCGGCAACATCTGCCAGGAACCCAGATGCTGGTATTATCGGGCGCCGGACGATATCTTCCATTGCCTGAGAAAAGGCGGTACCAAATGTGCAGCCCTTCTTGGGGAGAACCGGTATCATTCGATTTTTGGCAGCGTGAGGGTAGCCGAACCCGCCTGCTCGGAAACCTGTCCCGGTAGCATTGAAATCCCTGCCTATATGGACTTTGTACGCAATGGAGATCTTCGCAGTGCAGCTTTGATTGTCCTTGCAAATAATCCCATACCGGCTATTACCGGGCGTGTTTGCCCGCATTTATGCGAGTCCAAATGCAATCGAGCCGAATTTGACGAAGCTGTCTCCATCCGGAATGTTGAACGGGTTGTGGGGGATTATATTCTTGATAATGCAGGCGAACTCCTTGCTGCGCCTGAAAATGAACTTAAAGAAAGTGTTGCCATTGTCGGTGCCGGACCTGCCGGCATATCGGCGGCTTATTATTTGAGGAAAGCGGGATATCAGGTCACGGTGTATGACAAGATGCCGGAAGCTGGCGGAATGCTCACCTATGGTATCCCGGCTGACAGACTGTCTAAGGCGGTGGTTCAACGTCAGATTGACGCCTTCAAGAATATGGGCATCGAGTTCAAATTCAATGTAAGTGTTGGGGATGCGGGTGTCACCCTGGAAGATCTTCGAACAAAATTTTCCAATGTATTCCTGGCGTCCGGTGCATGGGGGGAGAGAAGTATTCCCATGGAGAAAGCAGAACTTCTTACCCAGGGTATCGATTTTTTATCCGCCTTCGGGCTGGGTGAAAAACCTGTCGTGGGCAAACGGGTACTGGTTGTCGGCGGCGGCAACGTGGCTGTCGATGTGGCGGTTACTGCCAGTCGCATGGGCGCTGATCAGGTCACCATGGTATGTCTTGAGTCCCGGGACAACATGCCGGCTTTTGAAGAAGAAATTGCAGAGGCCCTTCATGAAGGCGTTATTATCCAGCCTTCGTTTGGTCCGGACAAAATCATGGAAAAACAAGGCCAGGTCACCGGGATGGAAGTTGTTAGCTGCACATCAGTGTTTGACGAGAATGGTCAGTTTAATCCTAGGTTTGATCCGTCTGTTAAACAGACCATTGAAGCCGATCAGATCATCCTGGCCATTGGCCAGGCAACTGACATCGCCTACACAGGGGATCAGGTGGAAAATAACCGCGGCTGGATTGTCATCGATGAAAAGAGTTGTGCAACCAATATGGAAGGCGTTTATGCCGGCGGTGACATTGTCAGCGGCCCGGCGTCTGTCATCCATGCCGTTGCTTCCGGTCGTAAAACGGCCTTCTCCATTGCAAAGATAACGCCAGAGACCAGTATGCCCCTGGGCCAAACCCTTGAGGTGCATTGCAAAAGCCATGACAAATGTTCACGCGTGAACATACAAGGTCCCGGGGACATCCAGTCCGAAGCGGCCCGGTGTGTGAACTGCGGCTGTATTGCGGTGAATGCCTCGGACATGGCGCCGGCCCTCATGGCCCTTGGTGCCAGGATCAAAACCACCAAAAGAATTCTGGGTGCAGATGATTTTTTTGCAGCGGACATCATGAAGTGTACGATTCTTGATCATGATGAGCTTGTGGAGGAGATACAGATACCCGCACCGGCAAAAACAAACCGGCAGGGTTATCAGAAATTTCGAATCAGGAATGCCATTGATTTTCCCATTGTCAGTATGGCCTATTCCTTTAACTTTGACGGTCAGGTCATTAAAGATGCCAATATCGTTATGGGCGCTGTTGCACCTATCCCATTGCGGGCCGAGGCAGTTGAAGCCTTTCTTGAAGGCAAACCCATCAGCGATGAAACAGCCATGGCAGCAGGAGAGGTTGCGGTGGGAGCTGTCAGTCCCCTTGCCAAAAATGCATTCAAGGTACAGATTGTAAAGGCCTTGATCAGAAAAATACTTGTGTAAACATAACCCCCTGCCGGTGACCTCAAGGGTCGCTGGCAGGTTAGATATGACGTTGTATTAAGTAGTTCAGGATATTTGGAGCATTAACCGAAGATTGTCGGATAGGTTAAATGTCAACAAAACATCAGAAAAGGAACTTAAGTAGAATGAAACGACGCGAGTTTATCAAGAAAGTTGGAACAGGAGCAGCTGCAGCAGTCGCAGCAACAGCGGTTGCTGCCCCTTCGGTCATTGCGGGCAAAAAAACAACTATTAAGTGGCGGATGCAGACCTATGCCGGGGCCTCTCTGGCAGCCCATGTCTGCAAACCTTCCATTGATGCTTTTAACAAGGCTGCCAACGGCGACATGGTCATCGAGCTGTACAACGCTGACCAGCTAGTCCCCACAGGTGAATTGTTCCGGGCCATGCAGCGGGGCACCATTGATGCTGTTCAGAGTGATGAAGATTCCATCGGCGCGCCCGTGGATGTATCTGTGTTCGGGGCCTACTTCCCCTTTGCATCTCGTTATTCCCTGGATGTCCCCACCCTTTTTCATCACTATGGACTTAACGAAATCTGGCAGGAAGCCTATGCTGAAATAGACAATGTCACCTGGTTGGGGTGCGGTTCCTGGGATCCGTGTAACTTCACCACCCAGGAACCCATTCGAAGCCTTGCCGACCTCAAGGGAAAACGGGTGTTTACCTTCCCTACGGGGGGTAGATTCCTGAAAAAATTTGGTGTTATTCCGGTGACCCTTCCCTGGGAAGACGTTGAAGTGGCCATGCAGACCAAAGAGCTGGACGGCATTGCCTGGTCCGGCATTACCGAGGCCTATACCGTGGGATGGGCAAATGTTAATAAATATTATCTGACCAACAACATCTCCGGTGCCTGGGCCGGTTCCTATTTTGCCAACTCGGAAAAATGGGATGCTCTGCCTGAACATTTGAAAACTTTGTTCAACTTGGCCATGGACAGCTCCCATTACCACAGACAATACTGGTATTGGTGGGGCGAGGCCCACTATAGAACAAAAGGCGGAAAGCTGGAATTGACCACCATTCCCGACGCAGAATGGAAAACAGTGGAAGAAGAAGCCCTTAAGTACTGGGACGAGATTGGTGCCAAAAGTGCCAGAAGCGCCAAGGTGGTTGCCATCTTAAAAGAGTACGCAAAAACCATGCGGGATGCCGGTGCTCCCTACCGGTATTAATCTGCGGATATAATTTTTTTTGAAGATAAGCACTGCTTTTCCGGAAGAAAATTGTCCGGGAAGGCAGTGCTCAGTTTAACCTTTAACCCAAATTGACAAGATCACAAAGGAAGTTTAAATGCCCAATGCAATAAAAACCTATGTAAGATGTGTTGACGCAGTAAACCGACGGGTGGGCAAGTTTGCGCTGTATTTGGTTTTCGTGATGATGGGCATCCTTTTGTTTGCATCGATTTCCAGGACATTCTTTAATGTTCCCTTTGATTGGACAATGGAAATGGCACAGTTCACGATGGCCGCATATTACCTGCTTGGTGGCGGCTACTCCATGCAGTTGAAGGCCCATGTCCGCATGGATGTGCTCTATGAGCGCTGGTCGGAAAAAAAACGGGCCAGAGTGGACGTAATAACCTCTGGATTTTTGATTTTCTACCTGGTGGTTCTTCTCTACGGCGGCCTTTCAAGTACTCTGTACGCCCTTCAATATGGCCAGAGAAATTATTCAAGCTGGGGACCGCCCATGTCGCCCATCAAGATTATCATGGTCATCGGAATACTATTAATGCTGCTACAGGCAGTTGCCGTCTTTTTTAGAGACCTGGCAAAGGCGAGAGGAAAAGAACTGGTATGAGTAATGAATATATTGCATTGTTAATGTTCTCCACGTTGATGCTCATGCTTCTCACTGGCCAGCGTGTTTTTGGAGCAGTCGGGTTTGTTGCCGCTATTTCCGCCCTCTTTTTATGGGGAGGCGCCGGGGCCGGAGAGATGCCGTTTAACGCCAGCATCGGTCTTTTGAACTGGTATCCCCTGCTCACCCTGCCCCTGTTTATTTTTATGGGGTATATGTTATCCGAGTCGGGCATAGCAGGAGACCTGTATCGTATGTTCCATGTGTGGATGGGGCCGCTACCCGGGGGGCTTGCCCTGGGAACCATCGTCCTCATGGTGGCCATCTCTGCCATGAACGGATTGAGTGTGGCCGGTATGGCCATTGGTACCAGCATTGCCCTGCCCGAAATGCTCAAACGTAAATATAACAAGATCATGGTTACCGGTGTGATCCAGGCAGGCAGTTCCCTGGGGATTATGGTGCCGCCCAGCATCGTGTTGGTGCTCTACGGCATGATTGCCCGGCAACCCGTGAGCCAGTTGTGGCTGGCCGGTGTTTTTCCCGGTCTCATGCTGGCAGTTCTGTTCGGGGGCTATATTGCCATCCGCTGCAAATTGAATCCGGAACTGGGACCGCCCCTTCCCGAAGAAGAGCGCCAGATGCCCATGAAAGAAAAGCTTCAGCTGCTCTACGCCGGAATTTTGCCTCTGGCCATTATTTTTTCCGTGACCGGACTGTTCATGATAGGGGTCACAAGCCTTGTGGAAAGCTCTGCTGTGGGAGCGGCCGCTGCCACCATTGCGGCCATCGCCAAAAAACGACTCACCCGGAAGGTGTTGGATAAAACCCTTCACATGACCCTGAGCGTTTCCTGCATGTTCATGTGGATTATCCTGGCAGCCCTTTGTTTCGGGGCGGTGTTTGACGGGTTAGGCGCTGTCAAGGCCATTGAGATCCTGTTCCTGGAAAAATGGGGCCTGGGTCCCTGGCAGGTGCTGATTATGATGCAGGTTTCCTACATCCTCATGGGCATGTTTCTGGACGACACCGCCATGCTGGTCATTGTGGCTCCCCTATATATTCCTTTGATCATCAGCATGGGCTTCAATCCGATCTGGTACGGGGTTCTGTATACGGTCACCTGTCAGATAGCCTATATGACACCTCCCTTCGGCTATAACCTGTTTTTGATGAAGGCCATGGCCCCGCCGGAGATTTCTCTGATGGATATTTATAAATCCATTGTGCCCTTTGTCTTGCTCATGTGTGTTGGGCTGGCTCTGATCATGATGTTTCCCCAGATTGCACTGTGGTTGCCTGAGTTTTATTTTGGAACATAAACGACATTAATGGAAGTTTGAATACCTTTTAATTTAAATGAGTTGTTCGATAGATGGTATTTAGGTTGCTTTTTGCGGGGACAGGGTTATTCTTTGTCCCCGCTTTAATTATAGTGTTTTTGTATTGGCCAGAACCCGGAACAAATGATCCAGAAACTATCCATGGCCCTGTCCGCTGTAATTCCTTCGGCATGGCTCTCCTCCCGCATGCATCAATTCAAGCCCTTGCTCAAATTTGGGGACCTGTCCATGCTGGAGTAAAAAAAATTTAGAGGATTATTTTACCTCAGGAAGTCTGACGACCAGCACAGGAATTTCACTATGTTTGACCACCTTGCTGGCTGACCCGCCGATGAGAGCACCCAAAAGAATATTATACCCGTAACTACCCATCACAATCATGTTTGCATCAATTTCTTTGGAAACGCGGAGGATTTCTTCAGTGGGTTCTCCACTTGTTATAAGGACTTCTTCAACCAGAAGGCGGCAGGAATCAATTTTGGAATCCATTTCCTGGCAGAAATCTTCAATTCGTGCCTTTATCTTCTCGGTTAAATGATCAAGCTTTTCTGATTTTACCCTGTCCCATTCTTTCCCGCCAAGCATGCCTCTAATCTGGAATTCAACGGCATGATTCATATCTTCCATGACATAGAGAAACGTTACCATTGCATCATAGCGTTGAGCAAGGTCTGCTGCATACTTAAAGGCATATCTGGCACTTTCGGAAAGGTCTGTGGCATAGAGTATTTTTTTTATGTCAGGAATCATTTTTGCTCTCCTTGGAAGTTGTGAATCAATTTTTTATGGTTGGTAATTATTAAAATAAATCAGTTCCCTAATTAGTAGTCTTTAATTCCAATTTTTTCAAGGTTCGAATCGTTTTCAGAAGAAAAATATGGAATGTTTTTGTTATGAAAATATTGGCAATATAACGTACAGTCATGATTTTCTCAGCACCTTGAATAAAATCAGTTAAGCGTCCTTAATTTGCTATCTTGACATAAGAGGCATATCATTTTAATGATTGATATTTTGAGATAATATAGGGCCTGGCCGGAACCAAGCAAGACAGGCTTTAATTAACCCAACAAGAGCAACCATCAAGATAACATTTAAGGAAAACCTATGATGACCATTTCAAAATTTTCATTTCCCAACACCATCTATTTTGGTGCTGGTGCCATTGACAATCTTCCGGAATATATCCAGGATCTTGGCGTTAAAACCCCATTGGTGGTGACAGATCCCGGCATGGTAAACACTGATGTTTTGCCTAGGGTTGAAAGCGTTTTAAAAGCTAGTGGAATTGAATACGCCATATTTTCCGAGGTGAATCCCAACCCCCTGGACAGTGATATCAGCAAGGCCGTGGCGGTCTTTGAAAAAGGGAACTGTGATAGCGTCATCGGACTTGGCGGCGGAAGCGCCCTGGATGCGTCCAAGGTGGTCCAGGTGATCGCCGCCCATGGCGGCCGGGTGAATGATTATGACAATTCAACCGGCGGGAACCAGAACATCAAAGGCCCCCTTCACCCCATGATCGCTATTCCTACCACCGCAGGCACCGGAAGCGAAGTGGGAAGCTGTTCAGTTATCACTTCGGTTGAGAAAGGCCGGAAGTTCATGGTGTGCAGTCCTCTTTTGATACCGGCCATAGCGCTTCTGGACCCGGAACTCACCGTGAGCCTGCCCCCTTCCCTGACAGCCGGAACCGGAATGGATGCCTTTACCCATTGTGTGGAAGCACTGGCGGTCAAGGATTTCCATCCCATGTGTGATGCCATTGCCCTGAAGGGGATCGAGTATGTGGCCCAGTATCTTGAAACGGCCGTCAAGGAACCCAACAATATTGAAGCCCGGGGCTACATGATGCTGGCGGCCATGATGGGTGCGGTTGCATTCCAGAAAGATCTAGGGGCGGCTCATTCCCTGTCCCACTCCCTGTCCGCGGTTTGCCATGTTCCCCATGGATTGGCCAATGCCATTTGCATTGTCCCTGTGATGAAATTTAACAAAGAGATATGCCTGGAAGAATATGCCAGGGTGGCGACCTGTTTTGGCATCAACACCTTTGGCCTGTCCGATGAACAAGCGGCTGACAAAGCCATCGAAGCGGTGGTCGATCTGAGCAAAAAAATCGGTATCCCTGGGAAACTCTCCCTGGTGGGTGTCACTAAAGATCATCTGGAGGAATTGACTGAAAAGGCGTTTTTGGATGGATGCCATGGGACAAACCCCAGAAAATGCACCCGACAGGATCTGATGAACTTTTTTAGAGAAGCGCTATAGCGCTAGAACTTAGGAGAATACAAACATGGCCAAAGGATTTACAGGGTCCCTTTTAAGGGTGAATCTTACTGCCGGTACCATTGAAACCGAAGAAATGCCCGAAGAATTTTACAGAACCTACATGGGCGGGGGCGCGATGGGCGCTTATTTTCTTCTAAAAGAGTTATCAGCGAGAATAGACGCCTTTGATGAACAAAACATTATCACCATTGGAACGGGAGTTGCCACGGGCGCTGCCGTGAGCGGGGCCAGCCGCTGCTGTGTCACCGCCATCTCTCCGGAAACAGGGGGAGCAGGCGACGCCCAGCTGGGGGGAAGCATCGGCCCCATGATAAAACGGGCCGGGTTTGATGCGGTTGTGATTACGGGAAAGGCCAAAACCCCTTCCTACCTTCTTTTAGATGGCGACACCATCCAGATCCGGGAGGCCGGTCATTTGTGGGGAAAAACCATTCTTGAGGCCCATGACGGATTGACCGCAGAACATGGTGCCAAGAATATCAGCATCCTTCAGTGCGGACCGGCCGGGGAACGCCTGGTTCGGTTTTCATGTCTCATGGGGGATTTCAACGATGCCGCCGGCCGGGGCGGCATGGGAGCAGTTTTTGGAAGCAAAAACCTGAGGGCCCTGGTTGTTAAAAGCACAAACAAGGTGGAATTTGACAACCCGTCCGGGATGAAAGACCTTGCCAAGCTTTGCAGCCAGCGAATGGAGGGTTCCGGCTTTCCCGAAATCCTTAAAAAATATGGCACACCCGGTGTGGTCGGTCCCCAGGCAGAAGGGGGAAATCTGGCTACCCATAATTTTTCCCGAAGCTGGCACGAGGATTATAATAATCTCCATGGCGCGACTTATGAAGACACGCTTTCAGCCGGAAGCACCACCTGCTTTGGCTGTGTGGTCGGGTGCCGGAAAAAAGTAAAAGCCGATTCTCCATGGGAGGTGACCGACCGCCTGGGGGGGCCTGAGTTTGAAACCTTGGGACTTCTGGGCTCCAACCTTGACATCACATCCCCCATCGCCGTGTCCAAGGCCAATGAACTTTGTAATAACTATGGGTTGGATACCATTACCATGGGGGGCGTGGCATCTTATCTGTTTGAATGCCTGGAAAAAGGGATTCTTACAAAAAAGGAATGCGACGGCAAAACCATTGGGTTCAATGATCCCGAAGGATTGTTCTGGCTCATAGAACAGATTGTCAACCGCCAGGGCATTGGCGATACCCTTGCCGACGGTCTTGTGACGGCGGTTGAAAAACTGGGCAAGAAAACAGCCCCCTTTGCCATCCATGTCAAAAACAAGGTCCCGGCCGTTCACATGGCCCAGGTAAAACCAAGCCTTGCACTGATGTATGCGGTATCTCCCATTGGGGCCGATCACATGTCCAACGAACATGACTGGCTGCTGTCCAGTGAAGCAGACATTTCCAAGGGATTGGGGATACTGGGGGGAGGAGACACCTCCTGTGCTGATCTCAACAAAGTTCGGATGACGGTTTATTCCCAATACTATTACAGCCTTCTGGACACCTTAAGTCTTTGTATGTTCGTCTGGGGTATCGACAGCCTCTTTACCTACCGGGATCTTGAGGATCTTGTGAAAGCTTCCACCGGCTGGGATACCACCATGTTCGAACTCATGAAGGTGGGCGAAAGACGAATCACCATGCTGCGCCAGATCAATGCAAGGCAGGGATTTACCGTAGCCGATGATACCCTGCCCCAGCGGTTGTTTGAAGCGCTGCCCGACGGACCTGCCAAGGGCAGGTGTGTGGACGCCGATGCCTGGCCGGTCATGGTGAGTCAATACTATGAGTTTTTGGGCTGGGACGCCCAAACCGGCAACCCCACAGAAGCAACCTTAAGACAATTGGGCCTTGAGTGGTCCATATAAACAGAACCTGGATTCTGCCCCGGCGTTAACCGCTTTAAGTTGAATCTGTCGACCCAGCTATATTTGCAACCAATCAAAAAGGGTTCCTGGCATCATCGGGAACCCTTTTTGATTGACAGAAACGCATCTGATAAGCAAGAGCCCCCTCAAAAGCCCTCTCCATTAAGAATTTTTTCATTGAGCTTGTATCCAACCCCATAAACAGATCGTATAACGGTTTTCTTCGGAAGAAGACCGGCTATTTTTTTCCGCAGGTTCTTGATGTGGCTGTCCACGGTTCTTTCATATCCTTCAAATTGATATCCCTGGACCTTATCCAGAAGTTCGGCCCGGGTAAAAACTTTTCCGGGATGGGCCATGAAAAGCTTGAGCATTTCAAACTCATTGGGGGTCAGTTCCAGCTCTTCTGACTGGATCATGGCGGTGTGCCGCTCTTCATCCAGGGAAATGGGGCCGATGGAGATCACGGTTTCCCGGGTCGCAGGACAGGTTCGACGCAGGACGGCTTTTACCCGGGCCACGGCTTCCCTTGGGCTGAAGGGTTTGCAGATATAATCTTCGGATCCCAGTTCCAGGCCCAGTAACCGATCTATTTCAGATACCCTTGCCGTGATCATGATGATGGGAATATTGGAAAAACTGCGAATTTCCTTGCAAAGACTAAGCCCGTCTTTTCCCGGCAGCATCACATCCAGGAGGATCAGGTCAACAGGCTTTTTCCGGATAAAATCGATCACCAAATCGCCATGGTTCAGAATAGAAGGCCTGAATCCGTCATTTTCCAAAAAATCGTTAAGCAGGCTGGCGATTTTTTTTTCATCTTCCACGATTAATATATGGGATCCCATCATTTTATTCTCCTCCTTTTTCACGCTTTGATTTTTGGCAGCCTAATCTCTATTCTCAGCCCGTCCATGGATCCATCAACAACCTGGATACTTCCTGAATGGGCCTCTGCTATATATTTGCAAATGGACAGGCCCAGGCCGCTGCCGCCCTTTTCCCGGTTACGGGATCCCTCCACCCTGAAAAGCCTTTCAAAGAGGCGGGACTGAAGAAGGACGGGTACACCTGGTGCTGTATCTTCAATATGGATGATGATTTCTTCTTTGGAATAATGATACCCCAGATTCACACGTCCAGGGCTGTCTGTGTACCCCAGGCAATTTTTCAGAAGATTTGAAAATAACTGGATTAGCCGGTCCGGATCTGCAGAGACCAGGGCCCGGGACTGGGAATTAAAATGGGGTTCAATCTGGAGCCTGTTTTTTTTGAACTGCTCTTCAAACCGGCCCAGTGCATCTTCCAGAAGTTTGCCCGCATCAACCGGTACCTTGGTCAGGGCCATCATCTCGGCCTCGGCCATGGAGAGTTCGTGGAGATCATTCACCAGTCTGATCAAATGGCTGACCTCCTCGGATAGGCTTTCCACAGACGCTTTGTCCATCTTCCGGATACCAAATTGTACGGCTTCCAACTCTCCCTAGAGAATGGACAAGGGGGTACGCAGTTCATGGGAGATGTCTGACAGCCATTGGATCTGTCTGAGTTCATAAGCTCCCAGGGTGGTGGCCATGCGGTTGAAATCATCTGCCAGTCGGCCCAGTTCATCCCTTGTCCCAAGGGTGATCCTTGTATCGAAATGCCTTTGTTCTAAGGCCCGGGTGGCTTTGGACAATTTCTGGATGGGGGCCAGCAGATGGCGGGCCAGCAAAAAAGAAATGAGACCTGAGCACAGGAGAAAGATCCCGCCGGCCAGGTAAAAACTTTTTTTCTGCTGTTTTATAAATTTTACATCCAGGGGATGGGAGAGGTGGCTTGCCTTTTCAAACCCCAGAAATCCCACCGGGATTCCATTGATTAAAATGGGACGCAGCAGGGAAGGTTCTATGGGCAATCCCCGCCCCATAACCACCTCATGGTTTTGATCCAGGAGGCTCACCCTGGGGCCAAGTTCACCCTGCCCCGGGCCTGGATTCGGGCCGGGGGGAAAATGGTTTTGATTTCTTGGGCCTTGATTTTTTGGATTTTGATTCCTTGGATCATTTCGTTCCGGGGTTTGGCGGCCTTGATCGTGAAATTTTGGACCCTGTTCCCGGAGCCCTGGAGGAGGCCCTGGAGGAGGGCCGGGAGGTTGCAGGCCTCCCCTGGACTGGAGGGGTCTTGTGATGAGTCCTGCCCGGCGCATGATTCTCTGCCAGGCCAGAGGATTATTTTGTAAAAACTCCCAATCCCCGTTTTTCCGGTATTCTGCTTCAAGGATCTGGTCGAGACCCTCCAGTTGGCCATATTCCATCTGGGTGACATAATCGGAAAAATTCTGAAAGGCATAGAACTGGATCAAACCGATCATAATACCCACCAGGAGAATGCCGGCAATGAGAAAAGAGAGGACAAATTTGGTCAGCAATGAAATACGCATGGGGCCCCGGAAAAAATTAATAAAAAAACGACTATATTCATATGCCACCAAGGTAGCCTATTTTTTTCTTTTTCAAATTGCCTGCAATTTTTACATGATTTCTCCATATTTTCTCCACAAAGCTTTGGTAGAGTAAAACCACCTTAAGAACAACAAAAGGAGAAAATAATGGCAGACAAAACAAACCTCATTTCCCAACTGGCCGTCAATGACCAGGGATTTATTTTTGATCCCGACACCGGCCAGAGCTATACCACCAATGCCCAAGGCAGACATATTATCCAAGCCCTGGGAAAAGATGAGCCTGCCCAGGCCATCCTTGATCAGATCCTGGAACTTTTCCAGGTATCATCCCAAGATGCGGAACGAGACCTTGAAGAATTCATGGACCAGCTCAGGTGTATGGGTCTGGTCAAATAAAAAGGAGACCCCATGAAACAGATAACCATCGGTATATCAGGAATAAATGCAGCGGACAATCCAGGCCCTGGCGTGGGTGTGGCAAGATCTCTCAGGGAAGATGACTCCCTGGATGTAAAAATCCTAGGGCTTGCCTATGACGCCCTGGAGCCGGGTATCTATCTGGACTGGCTCATTGATAAGACATTTTTGCTTCCCTATCCCTCGGAAGGTCCGGGACCCTTTATGAAACGGATTTTTGAGATTAAAAAAGAACATGGATTGGATTTTATTATTCCCAGCCTGGATTCCGAGCTGCCCATCTATACAAGGTTCCGGTCTGAATTTGAAAACCGGGGTATCGGACTCTTTATTCCCGATGATGCGCAATACCAACTCCGGGACAAGGTCAACATACCCCATGTGGCAAAAAAAATAGGTATAAAGGCCCCCAAAACCCATATTCTTTATTCCTGGGATCAGTTGACCACTGCAATGGATCTGCTTGGCCTGCCCTTGATGGTTAAGGGGTCTTTCTACGGAGCCCACCTGTCCCAGACCCCGGGGGAGGCAATGAAAAATTTTAATAAACTGTCGGCTGAATGGGGGTTTCCCGTTCTCGCCCAGGGTTTGATCAAAGGCGAAGAAATTAATCTGGTGGGTGTGGGGGATGGCAAGGGAAACATGATCGGCCAGGTGTCGGTTAAAAAGCTGTCCACAACTTCTCTTGGAAAAATATGGACCGGGGTCACCATTAAAAACCAGGCCTTGCTTAGGGCTGCCAACCGGTTTGTTGACCACTTCCAGTGGAAAGGCCCCTTTGAACTGGAATGCATGGTCAATGGCGCCGATCTTTATCTGATTGAAATAAACCCGAGGTTTCCGGCCTGGTCTTATTTTGCAACGGGTGTGGGGGTTAACCTGCCCGGCGATATGATCCGCACGGCATTGAATCTTCCTGCCAGGGGCAAAAAAGCCTACGAAGCAGGTAAACTTTTTATCCGATATACCTATGAGACCGTCTGTAACATGGACCGGTTCCAGGCAATCACGATCAATGGCGAATCTTAAAAATAGTGAATTTTAGAAAAGGAGATATAATGAAAGCGCAATACCAAACTCCCTATATACGAAAAGTAGAAACCGGGATGGCCCACAAGGCTGGCAAGATGGCTGACTATACCGATACGTTCCAGGAGCGGATAGAGGGAGTGTCCATCGACCGGTTGGTCAAAGAATTTGGCTCCCCCTTATTTGTATTTTCCGAAAAAAAAATAAGGGAAAGATTCAGGAAGGTCTCCGGGGCTTTTGAATCCAGATACCCAAAAGTGACCTTTGGCTGGTCCTATAAGACCAATTATCTGGATGCGGTCTGTGCCCTTTTCCACCAGGAAGGGGCGGTTGCCGAGGTGGTCTCGGGCATGGAATATGAAAAAGCTCGCCGCCTGGGTGTTCCGGGATCCCATATCATATTCAACGGTCCCTGCAAGAGTGAGGCAGACCTCAGGCGAGCCGTGGCAGACAGGGCAAGAATCCACATTGATCACATGGATGAACTCTACCTGCTTGAACAAATCGCCAAGGAGGTGGACCGAAAAATCCAGGTGGGTATCAGAATAAATATGGATACGGGCATTTATCCCCAGTGGTCCAGGTTCGGGTTCAACCTTGAATCCGGTCAGGCCATGGCTGCTGCCCGGCGGATAAAGAAAAAAAACAGGCTGGTGCTGACCGGTCTTCATTCCCATATAGGCACCTATATTCTAGACCCTGATGCCTATGGCCGGGCAATTAAAAAACTGATGCAGTTTTCACAGGATGTGGACGAGGCCTCTGGCTTCAAAATAACCTATATTGACCTGGGCGGGGGATTTCCCTCCAGAAGCCGCCTGAAGGGAAGCTACCACGGGCCGGAGATAGTGGTGCCGCCCATTGAAGACTATGCAGAGGCCATTACCCAAGCCCTATTCACCCATGCCCACAAAAATCTGCCCGAACTGGTACTTGAATCCGGACGGTCCATGATCGATTCAGCCGGATCCATGGTCAGCACCATCATGGCATCCAAGCGCCTACCCGACGGGAGAAAGGCCTATGTGGCCGATGCCGGTATCAATCTGCTGCCCACCTCCCAATGGTATAAGCACCACATCAATTTTGACCATGAAATCTGTGGGGCAGGGGAGCCTTCTGTCATCTACGGCCCGTTGTGCATGAATATCGATGTGATTGAGGAACATATGATGCTGCCAGCCCTGAAACCCGGTACCCGGATGATACTCTCCCCGGTGGGCGCCTATAATGTGACCCAGTGGATGCAGTTTATCCATGCAAGACCGGCTGTGGTGCTCATCGGAGAAAACAGGGAAATCGATCTCATCCGTGAACCCGAGGATTTGAGTGATATTGTCCAACGGGAACGGCTGCCCAAACGCCTGGCCCAAACACCTGCAATACACAGGGTGGTTGCCGCATGAACCAAAAAATTGTCCCAATTTTCACTGCCATTTCCGAGATTGTATGCATTCCAAGCCCCCTGTTCGGTATGGTCTTATCCCTGGCCCTGATCTTTGTACCCCAGGTGTTGGTCATGGGACTGCTCTGTCTGGCATCGGCCTGGTTATTTGCCTCTTTTCTGGGCCGGGGCAGGCTGCTCCTTATCCACCGGCTCTATCTGTATAATCCTCTGCTGGTGGGATTTTCCATGGGGTATTTTTATGACCCCACCCTGGCAATTGCCCTGGCGGCTCTGGTAGCCGGCATCATAACCCTTGTACTTTGTGTGGGCCTGAATCATATTTTTTATACCTTTTTTAAGCTGCCCATCCTCAGTCTTCCCTTTTTCATGGTCACCAACCTAATCCTGCTGGCAGTCCCGCTGGCAGTTCCGCCATTTTCCACCGGGGTATTGGGATCCGAAACAATTTTACCGGCCTGGGCACAAGGGTATCTCACTGCCCTTGGCGCCATTTTTTTCATACCCTACCCCCTCTGTGGGGCCATGATCGCCTTGGGAATCCTGGGCCATTCCAGAATTCTTTTCCTGTTCTCTATCATCGGCTATTTCACAGGAACGGCTGCCACTGCCCTGGTCCAGGGAAGTGGATCAGCAGTCTTTTCAGATTTGAGTCAATTTAATTTCATCCTCATTTCCATGACTGTGGGCGCCTTTCTCGTCCCATCGCCAAAAACCTATCTTCTGTCCATCATGGCAGTCATGGGTGCCGCCATAACAACCGCAGCAGTTTCCACCCTGCTTTCCCCCCTGGGAATCCAGGTGCTGACCCTGCCCTTTATCCTGGTCTTCCTCTTGTCTTTATATTTTTTGGGGGTGATTGATTCCAACCTTTTGGCAAAAGAAATAAAATCCTCCCCCGAAGAAACACTGGAAACCTTTCTCTTTCAAGGCCGCCGCTTTAATGGGAACAGGCCTGGCATTAGCCCCCCCTTTGAAGGGGAGTGGTCTGTCTGGCAGGGGGCTGCGGGTCAATGGACCCACCAGGGGAACTATTGCCATGCCATTGATTTTATCATCGTTGATGAGGCGGGCAGCCCCCACATGGGAGACGGTTATCACCCACAGGATTATCACTGCTTTGGCAAGCCTGTTCTTTCACCGGTGAGCGGCCGGGTCATCTCACTTGCCAACACAATTCCGGATAATCCAGTGGGCAGAGTAGATACAGAGAATAACTGGGGCAACCATGTGATTCTCCAGACCGAGGCAGGATTTTTTGTGGAACTTTCCCATTTGTGCCAGGGGTCTATCCAGGCCCGAAAAGGAGATTGGGTCACCCAGGGAGATCTTTTAGGCCATTGCGGAAATTCCGGGTATTCTCCCCAGCCCCACCTCCATATCCAGGTCCAGGAAAACGGCTTACTCGGGGCATCAACCCTGCCCTTTTGTTTTTCAGGCTTCATCCAAGCCTCAGAATATCGTATCAATAGCCTACCCTGCGCCGGCACCCTTATAAAACCTGTCAGCCCAAAAAAGGCCAACGATTTTGCCAAACCTATCTTTTGGACGACTGCCTATATTTTAAAGTATTCCAGGGGACACAGAAAATCCAGGACCTGGCACTCACCGTTAAAATGGACCAGAACGGAAAAACCTATTTTGATTCAGGCAGGGGCCGGCTCTTTTTCTATGAGAACCCGTCTGGATTTTTCTTTTATGAGATCTCTGGGAATGATTCCTTTCTCAGACGCCTGTTTAAAGCACTGCCAAGCCATCCCCTGGTATTGGAACCCGGAACCTTCTGGAAAGATACGCTTCCCACAGGTCTTTTGACCGCCCCCTGGAAAAAGGCTTTCCAGCAATTTTTAAGCTCTTTCCACCATGGCCTGCCCGGCGCATCCATCACCCTTGTCTGTAAATCAAAA
>JAFLJU010000664.1 GCA_022712835.1 Desulfobacteraceae bacterium | reverse complement strand
TTATGTTTAATTTCTGGGCGGTGTATATCCCCTCAAGAACAAGGTCGGGTATAATCTCGTCAAATATGCCTGAATCTCGGTATAATCCTGCAAAACCACCGGTACCAATGATGAGCGGTTTTTCACCTTTAAAATTTTGTTTTGTGATCGATTTTGTGATCTCTTTGACTATCCCCAAAGTTCCATAATAGAGTCCTGCCTGAATACTTTCGATGGTCGTTTTCCCACATGTTCTGGTTGGTTTTATAATTTCGACTTTGGGCAGCTTGGCTGTCCTTTCTTCCAAAGACTGCATGGCAATTTTCATCCCAGGGGCTATGGCACCCCCAAGATACTCACGATCTTTGGTCAGCACATCAAATGTTGTTGCAGTTCCGAAGTCAACAATAATAATATTCTGATCAGGAAATCTTGTGTATGCACCAATGGCATCTGCAATTCGATCGGCACCTACTTCTCCGGGATTGGAGTATTTAATTTTCAATCCGGTTTTTACACCTTGTTTCAATGAGAAGGGCTCCAGGTTAAAATAATGGCGGCAAGAGTTTGTGAGTGAGTGGTTCACATCGGGAACAACACTGCAATAGGCAATTCTTTCTATCTCACCGGGGTCAAACCCATTTTCCTTGATGACAGACCGCAGGAAGATACCGATTTCATCAGATGAAATCCCTTTGCTCATGGCCTTTCGGAAACGATAGATCACTTTGTCCTGTTTATATAATCCACCGTATAATTGTGTATTTCCAATATCAAGGCATAGTATCATGTGGTTTTAATTCTCCTTTTATCAGGCTGGAGTGTGGGGCAGCCATTTCTTATTTTGTATCAAACATTATCTCTATATGCAGACATTATCAATTAATCGAACCTCTCCCAAAAAAACAGCGCCAAAAATTCTTTTGTCCAAAATTTGTAAATAATCGATAATAAAACCATTGTTACTCAGTTCTTTTTTCATTTGAGCTAAATCCATTTGAGAAGAAATTGTTTGGTAGAACAATGGCGCGATTTTTTTTTGTTCATCGGTCAGTCGTTTGTTTCGGGAACTCATCGCCAATCCGCTTTCTTCTCTGATGAGCGGGCAGGGGATGATTTTGGTATCCATAAAAAATGTTTGTGTCATCGCTTTTATCAGATGGTATTGCTGCCAGTCTTTTTCCCCAAAGTATGCTTGGGTGGCCCGGGTAATATTGAGCAATTTCATTACAATGGTCAGCACCGCATCAAAATGTCCCGGGCGGGCAGCACCGCAAAGGTCTTTGGAAAATTCGGTCTCGATTACCTTGTAACGGTAGGCGTCCCTGTAAAGGTCTTCATAGCTCGGGTAGAGAAGGTAATCCACACCCACCGATTTAAGTTTGGCAATATCTTCATCCCAGGTAATGGGGTAATTGTTTAGATCATCCGGGTTGTTGAACTGGGTGGGATTTATAAAAATGGTCGCGGCGGTCAGTTGGTTTTCCGATATCGATCTTTTTATCAGACTCATATGCCCTGCATGCAGCGCGCCCATGGTGGGAATCAGACCCACGGTTTTGCCTTCTTTTTGTTTGGCTTTAAATATTTTGATCCATTGATCGACGGATTTGATGATCTGCATTATTTTATACCTCCCCTTTTCTGATCGTGTCGACAAAAGACCGGTACACATTCTGGTAGAGATCACCTTCCAATGCATGGATGTTTTTCTCAATGGTCGCATCATCCTTTCTGGCCAGTGGACCCGTTAGCGCATCTACCCAATTGAGGTTCAGGTTTTCAAAAGTTTGTTCCATATAGGGGAGCAATAGTTCCGGCTCCAACTTCAATTTATCCTGAAAATCATGAAACACCTTTTGCCACAACATGGTTGTGAAGTTTCCACTTAAAACACAGAGACTGTGATAGAGGGATTTTTTCTTAACATCCATGGACCTTGATGGATTGGGCAGCTCCGGTAATATTTCACGAAGCGATACCTTTCCATTTTCATGTATAAAGGGGATGAGCTGGTATTTTTCCAGAGGATATAATATTTTGGAAAATGTCATTAAGGGATGTATTGATGGGATGTTTTCCACATGGAGGCTGCCTGAAAAATGAATGGAATTCATCTCTTTCAAGCCGGGGTGTTTTTCCATAAAATCTTCTATGGCATCATCGTTTATCAATAAAAAAACAGCCCGTGATCCTTTTAAATAGGCAACCGGATCTTCAAGGCTGTTTCTTCGGCGGGACCATTGTTTATGTTTAATACCGCTCATCTTCAAATATTTGCAAAAATGAGTAGCCATACGTCCGTCGCCTATTATTCCACAGCGAAATTTTTTCTTCATCGGTACCTGTCCTTTTAGAATCAAGTCCTAAATTTAAGCGTAAAAACAATAATGTTTGTGTAATCACATGCCAAAAGGCTTTGTGTTACCATTAAAATTTAATGCCAAATTAAATACGGTTTGTTCCCTTCAAAGTCAATAGTCAATCATTTAAACCGACAATAACGGATGGAACTTAAAGACCACAAGGCCATCCGTCATTGAGTGCAGATTTTGGGTTTACTCCGGCATAAGGGTGAGGACATGGGCAGCGTTTTTTTCAATGAGCTCCGTTGTGAAAATGATGGGTCGATACTGGTTTTGGATAAACATTTTGGCCTGGTCATCATAAAAACTTCCCATGAAATTGCCTGAATTGCCAGTTGGCAGGATGCTCCAGGATGCTTCAAGGTCATTGCAGTCAATCAACCGCCGGGTAGAGGGCAGGGATGACACTTTATAATCATGATTTCCTGTTTTTGATTTGAGTTTATTGATGGCGGTAAATTCTGCGGGGCTGGGGAAAGGGCCGACATTAAATAAAAGGTTCAAGGGCTTTTTCCTGCCGATGGCATGGACATATTCAATGGTGTGAACAGATCCCCATGCCCAGTCTTTTTCCTGGGTTCCCAGGGTGGTTGTGATGTCTGTTACGGCATTCTTAAAACCAGTTAGAACAATGGTATCCCTGGATTTGGGGGTTAAGTCGGGTGTTGTTCCCATAATGGGGGGAGCACTTGATCCCAAGAGTCTTTTTAAAAAATCCCAATGATCCACCAGGTTGAGATAGGTTTTTAAATTGTCCGGGCCGATATGGGGTTCAAGTGCTTGTTTTAAAATATGATACACCGTGAACTGGAAAACAGTCCCTCCGGTGGTCTTTGTTGTCATGAACCCGTCCCAGTCCTTGAGCGCCGCTAGTGCTGTTTGCTCACTTATGGTGAACCCGGCTTGTTTTTCTTCCAGTATGGAAGAAATGGTTTTTGTTATTGGAAGACCTGCAAAAATCTTTGCATCGGTTTGGATCTCTTTGAGTTCTTCCAAGGTCCATTTTTCTTTTTGGGACAGCAATTCATAGATTCTGGCAGCCCGGTCCGATGGTCTGAAATACCCGGTTATAACCCCAATGGGATCAATGGGGGTGAAGGTGGATATGTTATTGGCAGTGATGATCAACCCGTTATCCGGGTTGACCAGGTGGGGATTGGATTCAAAGGGAAGATATCCCAGGAACTCATCCTTTCCAGAGCTGCCATCGTGGATTTGTTTGCCGCTGACGTGTGCGGGGCGGATGGGCAGGCGTCCCGCAGCCCACCAGGCAATGTTGCCCTTGGCATCAATATAAGAGATGTTCAAACCGGGCGCAGCCAGTTTTGAGACAGCCTGTCTGAAATCTGTCAGATTTTTGGCCTTGCCCATTTCAAATACCACATCCAGGATGGGGCTATCTACCTTGTGATAGACCCAGGAAAGGGCCACGGGTGTACCGGTGTATCCCTTGATAAAGTCAGAGATGACAGGACCGTGGGACGTGATTCTGATGGTCAGAATTTCGTCGGGCTCTCCCTTTACCTTTATGGTTTCCGTAATGGTTTCAATGGGGGTCCATTCTCCCTCAAATTTTACAAGATTTGGGTTTTCAGGATGAAAGGTTTCCCCATACAGGTCCAGGTCATCGTTTTCAAACATGGTGATGGCCCAGGCTTTGGTTCCGTTATGGGCCAGCATGGGAAAGGGCATCAAGGGCAGGTGATAGCCGTAGTTCTCATATCCCGGGTATTGGACATGGGCTTCATACCAGACCCCTGGGTTGGCAATGCCGATGTGGGGATCGTTTGCCAGCAATGCATGCCCGTTCTGACTTCGGCTGGGTGCCAACACCCAGGAGTTGCTGCCGGTAAAGGGGGGAACAATTTTTGCCACCTGTTCCAGGATATTTTCAAGAGGCGTTGCAAGTCCAGCATAACTGTTCTTATCAATGCCGGTTGAAGCAGTCTGTGCCTGGAGGGGGGAGGGAGGTAGGTTTCCTGTGGGTTCCATGATGGAAACATTGTTTTCCAGGGCGTAGTCCGGGAAAACCATTTTAAGATCGTCCTGGGTTAGATAGGGTGCTAACATTGTGTAAAGAGAATCGCGTTTAATGCCGTCAGCAAAGGAATAGGCCACATACCCCATCATGCTGATGGTGTCAAGCCGTGTAAAGGGAGCGGGCTTGAATCCAAGCAGCGTATATTCAACGGGCAGGGGGGATTTTTCAATGAATTGATTAATCCCCCTTAGAAAGGAATCCAGGTATTGGAGTGCTTCCGGATTGATCTCCTGCTCCCGGGCAAGATAGTTCGCTGCCCTTTCTTTGAGCAGGAGGGTACGAAACATCTTGTCCACATTTGTTAGCTTCGGCCCCAGGATTTGTGCCAGTTCTCCCTTGGCAAGGCGCCGCTGCAGTTCCATCTGAAACAACCGGTCCTGGGCCGTGGTAAACCCCAGGGCAAAATAGGCATCATTTCCGTTGGCTGCCTTTATATGGGGCACTCCCCATTTGTCACGAATAATGCTGACTTTTTTAGTTATCAACGCCGTTGCCATGGTGGCATCCATATCCGGCAGTTGGTGGACAAGATAGGCCCAGGTACCGCCCATAAAAAGAAGGATAATGGCAATCAGCATCAGGATGGAATAAGATATCAACTTGCGAACCTGTTTCATTTGAACTCCTTAAGAGATGGTATCAGTTGATCTGCATTGAAATGAATCTGTCATTTTAAAAAAATAAAAACTATTCGAAAAAGTGACTATCGTCAAGTTAATTCATTCATTCATGAATCGATGACAACCGGTTTTTTATAAGAAAAGTTTTCATCGTGAAAAATTTAAGGTATGGTGAAAAATTATTAAACACAAGAATTTTGGAGGAAAAAGGTATGCCCATAGCTGACAAAATGGTAAAAATGGTTGAATCCGCATCCATGATTCGGAAAATGTTTGAAGAAGGGGCCCGGCTGCGGGAAAAATACGGAAATGACAATGTGTTTGATTTTTCCCTTGGCAATCCGGATGTTCCCCCGCCGGCAGCGGTAAAGGAAACCTTGCTTGCGCTGATCAACAATGAGAGCACCTCCCACGGCTATATGTTTAATTCCGGGTATCCCCATGTTCGAAAGGCGGTGGCCGATTATCTGAACCGGGAATTTAATGTGGGGCTTACCGAAGATCTGGTGGTGATGACCGTGGGGGCAGCAGGGGCTTTAAATGATACCCTGAGGGCATTGGTAAATCCCGGTGAGGATATCCTGGTGCCAGCTCCTTATTTTGTCGGTTATAACCAATACGCCTTTGTGGCCGGTGCCAACCTGAAAACAGCTCCCACCCTCCCTGATTTTCACCTGGATTTGGATGCGATTAAATGGGCCATCACCCAAAATACCCGGGTTATGTTGATTAATTCTCCCAACAACCCCACCGGAGCTGTCTACACCAAAGAAGAATTGGTCGGTCTGGGAAATCTGCTGGAAGCGGCCAGTCTCAAATTTGGCAAACGCATTTATCTGATATCCGATGAACCCTATCGAAAGATTGTCTATGGGGTTGAGGTGCCATCGGTGTTTGATGTGTACCCCCACACCATTATGATCTCCTCCTATTCCAAGGAATTATCCCTGGCAGGGGAGAGAATCGGATATCTTGCCATCCATCCATTGGCCGAGGATGCCGAGATGATTGCAGGTGCTGCCGGGGTGACAAACACCATGATGTATGTGAATGCACCGGCACTTTTCCAGCAGGTGGTGGGTAAGCTTCAGGGGGTGACCGTGGATATTGATATTTATAAACGGCGTCGTGATATGCTCTGTGAAGGACTTTTTGCCTCAGGGTATGAATTTGATTTGCCCGAAGGTGCCTTTTATCTCTTCCCCAAATCTCCCATTGAAAACGATATCGAGTTTGTGAATATCCTAAAGAAAGAAAATATTCTGGCGGTCCCGGGAACAGCCTTCGGGGGACCCGGATTTTTCAGGCTTTCCTATGCCGTTCCTGAAAAAACCATTCGAGGGTCCCTTGAGGGGTTTAAAAAGGCTTTTGACCGGGTGAAATAAAATCTGCGGGATCGGTATCCACATGGAATTAACCCAAAGTTGTTGTTAGATACCCAAAAGGAAACCTAATTGATGGAAACCTATTATAACCCGGAAGATTTGTTAAAATTTGAAGAGATCGGGAAAGATGCCCCGGACCTTGCAAAGAAGTTTTTTAAATATTACGGGGCGGTGTTTGACGAGGGAGAACTGACCGCAAGGGAAAAATCTTTGATCGCCCTGGCCGTTGCCCATACCATCCAGTGTCCCTATTGTATTGATGCCTATACCAAGGGTTGTCTTGAAAAGGGGTCCAATCTTGCTGAAATGACTGAAGCCCTTCATGTGGCGACGGCTATCCGGGGAGGCGCCTCCTTGGTACACGGGGTACAGATGAGAAATATCGTTGAAAAATTGTCAATGTAAACCAGGAAAAAACCATGGAGAATCCAATTTCACAGGATAGGGGGGGTGGGGTTCCTGATTTTAAACAAACCCTCAATCAACATGGGATTGTTCTGAAGCGGGGAGAGACGATTACCTTGCAGGTAAATCTGGGATTGCTATGTAACCAGGTTTGCCAGCATTGCCATTTGTCGGCAGGCCCCGGGCGGACTGAACTCATGGATCTTACCACCATTCATCAGGTGATCCAATTTCAAAAAAAAGTCGGGTGTGAGGTGGTGGATATCACGGGGGGAGCACCTGAAATGAACCCCCATCTCAAGGAGCTGATTGAGAAAATGGCTGGGCTGGCCCGGATCATTATGCTGCGGTCCAACCTGAGTGCGCTTTATGATGCCGATGATCCGACGCTTCTTTCGTTGTTGGTAAAACATAAGGTGACCATTGTTTCTTCCCTGCCTTCCCTGAACCTTTCCCAGACCGATGCC
>JAFLJU010000513.1 GCA_022712835.1 Desulfobacteraceae bacterium | reverse complement strand
CCGGGAACTTTTCCGGGATGCCATGAATAAAATCGGTTTGCGGATTCCCAAAAGCGGGTTTGCCACCAACATGCACGAGGTGGAAGATGTTGCAAAACGAATCGGCTTTCCCATCATTGTCCGGCCCAGTTTCACCCTGGGAGGTACCGGCGGCGGTGTGGCATACAACTCCGAAGAGCTGGCCTCGTTCTGCAAGGCAGGATTGGACGCCAGTCTTAACACCCAGGTCATGCTGGAAGATTCGGTCCTTGGATGGAAAGAATATGAACTGGAAGTGATGCGGGATCATGCCGACAATGTGGTGATCATCTGTTCCATAGAGAACATTGATGCCATGGGAGTTCACACAGGCGATTCCATCACCGTGGCCCCGGCCCAGACCCTTTCGGACAAAGAGTACCAAAGATTGCGGGATGCCTCCATTGCCATTATCCGGGAGATCGGTGTGGATACCGGCGGCTCCAATGTCCAGTTTGCCATAAATCCGGAAAACGGAGATATGATCATCGTGGAGATGAATCCACGGGTTTCCAGAAGTTCGGCCCTGGCTTCCAAGGCAACCGGGTTTCCCATTGCCAAAATTGCGGCAAAACTTGCCGTTGGGTACACCCTGGACGAAATACCCAATGATATCACCGGCGAAACCCTGGCCTGCTTTGAACCCTCCATCGATTATGTTGTGGTCAAGATTCCTCGATGGACTTTTGAGAAATTCCCCGAAGCCGATGATGTTTTGAGTACGGCCATGAAATCCGTGGGGGAAACCATGTCCATCGGCAGAACCTTTAAGGAAGCCTTTCAAAAGGGGTTGCGATCCCTTGAAATCGGCCGGGCCGGATTTGGCGCCGATGGCAAGGACCCGGCACCCGGCAGTGTGGCAGGCAACGAATTGGAATACAAACTGTCCACCCCCAATTCCCAACGGATTTTTTATATTAAATATGCCCTGGAACATGGCATGCCCATCACCATGCTCAATGAGCTGACCTTTATTGATCCCTGGTTCCTTCAACAGATGAAGCAGATTGTGGATCTGGAAAAACAGATTACCCTTGCTGGCAAGGATCTTCCCCGGGATCTTTTTGAGAAAGCCAAAAAATATGGGTTTTCCGACAAGCAGCTGGCCTTCATGGGAGGGCTGACGGACAAACAAATAGAACAGCGCCGCAAGGATCTGGGGATTGTTCCCGTGTTCAAACTGGTGGATACCTGTGCCGCAGAATTTCGGGCCGTAACCCCCTATTATTATTCCACCTATGAAACTGAATGCGAAGCAAGAGTGTCGGATGTGAAGAAAGTGATTATTCTGGGCGGCGGGCCCAATCGCATCGGCCAGGGCATTGAGTTTGACTATTGCTGTGTCCATGCTTCCTTTGCCCTTAGGGAAGAGGGTGTGGAATCCATCATGGTCAATTCCAATCCGGAAACCGTTTCCACAGACTATGATACCTCGGACAAACTTTATTTTGAACCTGTGACCCGGGAAGACGTGCTCCACATTGTGGAAAAAGAAAAACCCTTTGGGGTCATTGTTCAGTTTGGGGGCCAGACTCCTCTGAACCTTGCCATGGAACTGCAAAAAGCCGGGGTGCCCATCATCGGCACAAGCCCTGACAGCATTAACCGGGCAGAAGACCGGGATCTGTTCCAGGCCATGATGGACAAATTGGGACTGCGCCAGCCGGAAAACGGCATTGCCCATTCCTATGACGAAGCCCAGAAAGTTGCCCGGGACATCGGCTATCCGGTCATGGTCAGACCCTCTTTTGTTCTGGGCGGCCGGGCCATGAAGATTGTCTATGATGAAGGGGATTTGAAAGAATATTTTGATCTGGCTGTTCTGGCCTCCCCGGACAAACCGGTTCTCATCGATAAATTTTTAGAAGATGCCTTTGAGCTGGATGTGGATGCCATCTCTGACGGAGAAACCACCATTATCGGCGGCATGATGGAACATATTGAAGAGGCAGGTATCCATTCCGGTGATTCTGCCTGTGTGTTGCCTCCCTATTCCATCTCCCAGGCCCATATTGATGAAATGGCAGATGCTGCCCGGGCCATTGCAAAGGAACTCAATGTGCGGGGTCTGATGAACATCCAGTTTGGCATCATGAATGACAAGGTCTATATCATTGAGGTCAACCCAAGAGCCTCCCGAACCATCCCTTTTGTCTCCAAAGCCATTGGCATGCCGTTGGCAAAACTTGCCACCAAGGTGATGCTGGGCAAAACGCTTTCCGAACTGGGTTTCACCAAAGAAATTATCCCCCCCTATTATTGTGTCAAAGAAGCTGTCATGCCCTTTGACCGGTTTGAGAATGTGGATCCGGTGCTGGGTCCTGAAATGAAATCAACCGGCGAGGTCATGGGCATTGACAAGGACCTGGGAGCGGCCGTTGCCAAGGCCCAGTTTGCCGCAGGGCAAAAATTGCCCAAAGAGGGCACCGTCTTTATATCAGTCCAGGACAAAGACAAATCATCTGCCCTGTCCGTTGCCAGGGATTTCCATACCATGGGATTTACCATCATGGCAACAAGGGGAACCGCAGCTTTTCTGAAAGAAAACAATGTTCCCGCCCAGATGGTGAAAAAAGTATCTTCCGGCAGACCCCATGTGGTGGATGCCGTAAAAAATAATGAAATCCAGCTGATTCTCAACACCGGAGCCTCCAGCCAGACCCAGCAAGACGGGTATGAAATCAGACGTGCTGCCATTAAATACAAGATCCCCTATGCCACCACCACCGACGGCACCAAGGCGATCTGCTCTGCCATAAAGGCCATGAAAAAAGAACCCCTATCCATCAACCCGATTCAGTATTATCACCAGGAAATTAACCATGTGTAACCAGAAGATATTTGATGCAAGCGAGCGCCCCAAGGACGAATGCGGAATATTTGGCCTGTATAAACACCCGGAAGCCGCCCAGATAACCTATTTCGGCCTCTACGCCCTCCAGCACCGGGGCCAGGAAAGTGCCGGTATCTCCGTGAACAGAGGCATCAATGACAAGATTTTTTCCCACAAAGGTATGGGCCTTGTCCACGACATCTTTAACATGGACGATCTGGCACGCATCGAAGGCGGGTCCGCCATAGGACACGTGCGTTATTCCACCACCGGTGATTCGGTGATCACCAATGCCCAACCCTTTGTGGCCAACCACCGCAACCGTTCCTATGCTGTTGCGCACAATGGCAACCTGGTCAATGCCCATACCCTGAAGCAAGAGTTGGAAGAAACCGGGTCCATCTTTCAAACCACCATGGATTCGGAAGTTTTTTTGCACCTGTTCATCAAAAATCTGATCAAAGGCGATATTGATACAGCGGTCTTAAATACCGTGTCCAAGATAAAAGGAGCCTATTCCATGGTCCTTCTCACCTGCAAGGGAGAGATCATCGGCATAAAAGACCCCAACGGATTCAGACCCCTGGCCCTGGGCAAGCTCAACGGCCACTATGTTCTGGCTTCTGAAACCTGTGCCTTTGACCTGGTCCAGGCGGAATTCATCCGGGAACTGGAGCCCGGCGAGATTGTCATCATCAACGAAGATGGCATTAGAAGCATCCAACACCCAAAAGCTGCCGCCCATAAATCATTGTGTATTTTTGAATATATTTATTTTGCCAGACCCGACTCCACCATTGACGGTAAAAATGTCTATCAAATGCGAAAAGCGTTGGGCAAACGCCTGGCCCAGGAAGCCCCGGTGGATGCAGATCTTGTCATGCCCTTCCCGGATTCCGGCAATTATGCCGCCATCGGCTATGCAAAAGAATCCGGTATCCCCTTTGAAATGGGCATGATCCGCAACCATTATGTGGGCAGAAGCTTTATCCAGCCCACCCAGTCCATGCGGGACTTTGCCGTAAGGGTAAAACTCAATCCGGTCAGAGAAGTGATCAAAGACAAAGAAATTATCATTATTGAGGATTCCATTATTCGGGGCACCACCGCCAAAACCCGGGTCAAGGCCCTACGGGAGCTGGGAGCCAAAAAAATTCACATGCGGGTCTGCTGTCCTCCCCATAAGAATCCCTGCTACTATGGTATCGATTTTTCATCCAAGGGCGAGCTGATTGCTGCCCAAATGCCCCTTGATGAACTCACCAAGTATCTGGGGCTGGATTCATTGCACTATCTGAGTGTGGAAGGGATGCTGGAAGCCTCGGGCGTTGAAAATCCAGAGCTAAATTTTTGCAAGGCCTGTTTTGACGGTGACTATCCCGTTCCCTTTGATCCCAACGTTACCAAACAATGTATGGGATAGTATGCAAAACCAGACCGTGGCATTTTCAAAAGATTCGTCCAATCTTTTTTTCCATATTCTGACCAAGTGCAATTTGTCCTGTTCCCATTGTTATATCAATAAAGCGCAACATGGGGACAGGACACTTTCCATTGAGACCATCAGAGACTGGCTGGGAATTTTTGCCCCTAGAGCCTATCAAACCAATCTGGTCCTGCTGGGAGGAGAGCCCACCCTTCACCCGGATCTTCACCTGGCCGTCAAAGAGGCACGGTGCCTCCAATTTAAATCCATCACCATCGACACCAACGGATATCTCTTCCATGATATCCTGGACAAAATCAGCCCAGATGAGGTTGATTTTTTAAGTTTTTCCCTGGACGGCGCCACAGGCGAAACCAATGATACCATCCGGGGGAAAGGCAGCTATGACACTGTCCTTACCGGTATTCAAAAGGCCAGAAGAAAAGGGTTTACCTGTTCCATGATCTACACGGTATCGGATAAAAATATCCATGAGCTGGCCCAAATGCCTGCCCTGGTGAAAAACCTTGGGATCTCTCGGTTTTTTATCCAGGTAATCGGCATGCGGGGGGAATCCTCAACAACTCATCTGTCTTCCCAAATACCCCAGGCGCTACAGGTATCAAAGGACTCTTGGCTTGAAACCATCCCAAAAATAGCTGAAGAAATTGCTTCCCACGGCATTATCGTCACCTATCCCAGGGTGTTTTTATTCACAAAAGAAGAATTTCAATGTGCCGGAAATGTGGCCAAAAATTTCTTTGTTTTCCCCAATGGCAGGGTGTATCAATGCCCCATCTGTGAAGATTTCCCCCTCCATTCCCATGAAATCCGGGACAATCGCCTTGTGGCAACCCCCCCAATCAATGAAACAGATCTGTTCAAACTGACCATCCCCGAAGGCTGCGTCATGAACAAGATGATCCAGCCCGGCAACCTTGCCTATGAACCGGATGGCCGTCCCCGTCATAAAATCGCCTGCTGCATGCTCAAACAGGAATTAATCCCTTAAGATTGTTTCCAAAGAAGGGTTCATTGATTTCCATCCGGCCCGTCATGATTGAAGGTGCCACCCTGATCCTGTCCTTTGTCCACGGGTTGATCATTTCACTGACCGTCTCGGAAACTTCCTGTTTAAAAACAAACCTACCCTATTTTTCGGAACAACCCTGGCAGCCGCTGCTGACCTCATGGGGTGGTCCCGATTCTGCTGTCAACGCAGTTAGAGCACTCTTTCAAGCTGTAGTATGGCAGACTAAAATAGTTGAGCAAACGATTGTTTTTATCTTTTTTGTTGACATACATATATGAAAGCATTACTAATACTTCGAATTTGGCAGTAGAAGCTGCCAACGGTACGTTTTAAGATTTTAGAATAAAAATTTCAGCCACGAAGGCATACATCCATAAAAACGGATGATATGGTTTCGTGGTTTTTTTTTGCCCATTTTTTTGTCCATTTAAAGAAGAGGAGGTTCCAAAGAGCTTTAAACAACATAAAAATTAGTGAAAGGGGCGGGAAAGCAGCCGCGACCGGCAAAAGTAGCAGGCTGCATTTCCCTTGAATCCACTCCCGGAAAGGAGGGATGCGTAAGGATTATTATACCCTGGCATCTTGTCCCCGTCAAGGGTTCCCCCTTTCTCCTGAATATCTTTTATCGTCAATAGGATGACGTATAAATTCATTACTCAACATAGGAGAAAAATGTATGATATATTACAAGGGGTTTTGGTTTAAATTTGCAGTAATAACGTTATTTTCCCTGATGCTTTTACAGGGATATGCATGGGCTTCAGAATCAAGCAAGGTTCTAAAGCTTGATGAGATTACAGTGAAGGGCCAATCCAGCAAAATCTCTCCACCGCCGCCTTCGGCAACCATCATAACACAGGACCAATTACAGAACCAATTTTTGGAAAAGCCATTGTATATCATGGAAAAAGTGCCTGGGGTTGTTATTCAGGATTATGGCCAGGGGGCGGTGGCCAGTGCTTTTTCCATGCGGGGGCTCAGGCTTGGCCATAACACGGGGGTTGCCATTTTCATGGATGGGGTACCGTTGAATGAATCGACTTCCCATGGGGACGGGTATGGTGATTTCAATGCCGTAATACCCGATGACATTGCCTATGTTGAGGTCATCAAGGGGCCGTCATCTGCCCTTTACGGGCAATTTGCCAGGGCCGGCGTGGTAAATATCGTCACAAAACACAGGGGTGATTTCAACCGTGTTAAGCTGGGTATGGGGAGTTGGAACCGCCAGCGGTTCCAGATGTCCATGGGACAAGAAACCGGTAAGCTGAATTCCATTTTTGGGGCTGAAATTACCAAGCAGGATGGTAAAACCGAAAATTCTGACATGTTAAAGGCAAACGCAACAGGGAAGTTTACCTATGATTTCAGCGAAGACCTGACCGGTTCCCTTGGGATAAATATGTATTCCGTTGATTGGGATCATCCTGAATATCTGACCCGAGCCCAATGGGATGCCGGCGATTATTGGAGTGGCAAACCCCTTGGGGGAGGAAAAAGAGACCGGTATGGATTTAATACCAATTGGACATATGATGTTTCAGACGATGATTTTTTTAATTTTTTGTTCTATGCCTATCGCTCAAACCTTACCCGTTACCGGGATAAAGATACCACGGTGAACGAAGAATATCATGATCGGGATATGTATGGTGGAAGTACAAGCTATGTATGGAATTCCAAGATCGCCGGCATGGAAAACAACCTTACCCTGGGGCTTGACGGCCAGGTGGAATTGACACATACCATCAACGCCCGGAATCCCAGCCGTATTGGCTCAGCCCGTGAAATCGTGACAGTGGATGGCGAGAGCACCATAATGACCTATTCCATGTTTTTTCAGAACCAACTGGCCCTGACAGATGCCTGGAAACTTAACCTGGGCGGCAGATATGACCATATATCCGGAGAATTGGACGATTCCTTAACCGGGACATCCTCGGATATGGAAGACTATAATATCGTAAGCCCCAAGGCCGGTCTCGAATATACTCCCATTGCCGGGTATACCCTTTTTACCACCTATGGGAAAGGCTTTAAGCTGCCCAATGGATCTGATAAATTCGAATATCCCGAACTGGAAAAGGAAACATATCTCCAATATGAACTGGGGATCAGGATGAATCCCTTGCCTGATCTGGAAACAACTGTGACAGGATTCGTTCTCGATGCTGAGGATGAAATCTTATATGATGCCATAGCAGGCACCAAGGTCAATACGGGTGAAACCCGCCGCAAAGGAATTGAGCTGTCCGTGGATTACAGGCTCCTGGATCATCTGCAATTGTACGGCACCCTTTCTTATATCAAGGGAGAATATACACATTATATCAGCGATGGGGTGGACTATTCCGGTACGGATATCGAACGTGTCCCCAACTGGCTCTATGGTTTTGGTGCCGAATGGAGACCCCCCCAAGGATTTTTTGCCGGTTTTGACACCCGTTTCGTGGGAGAAGGTGAATTGGACAAATATGCGGCCGGGTATACTGGCACCAGAGAAAAAACCATTGATTATCTGGTTACCAACCTTCAGTT
>JAFLJU010000448.1 GCA_022712835.1 Desulfobacteraceae bacterium | reverse complement strand
TAATGCCCCCAATGTGCTGGCATTGGTTACTAAAAATGCAAGAATTGAAAATATTAACCATAAAGGGGTCGGTCTCTTTGGGAAACAAAAACAAAATGCCATCGGAAAATTGAGCGGAGAGGTCTTCAATTGCCTGAACGCGCTGAATCAAGACAATTGCGGTCAAAGTCCGGACTGTCAACATTGTCCCCTAAGAAAACGGATCCGGGATACGATGGAAACCGGCAATCCCCACACCGAGGAAGAGGGGGAATTGAGGATTTTGCACAACGGCAATGAAAGAACATTGAACCTTCTGATCAGTACGGTTTTATTACACATTGACGGTAGCGACAAGATTCTTTTGTCCCTAACGGATGTGACAGATCTCAAATATGCTGAAAATGAAAGCGAACGATCAAAATCGTTGCTTGAAGCGGCGCTTGAGTCAACGGCCGATGGGGTACTCATTGCCGACAGCAAGGGTAATTGGACCCGGTACAATAAAAAATTTGTGGATATTTGGGAAATTCCAGGCCCTGTTCTCAAATGTAACCGTGACCGGGAGGTTTTGGCCCATGTCATTGATAAAATAATCGATCCGGATGGGTTTCTGGAGCGGGTAGATACATTGTATCAAAACCGGGAAATTCCCTCATTTGACGTCATCCACTTAACGGATGGCAGAGTGGTTGAACGTTATTCTCTCCCCCATTGGTTCGGCAACACCATTGTGGGAAGGGTCTGGAGTTTCAGGGACATCACCAGCAAAAAATTAGCGGATCAGCATCTAAAAGAAAGTGCCCATTTCCACAAGGGGTTGTTTGAAAATTCTCCCATTGCCCACTATATCCAGGATTTTTCAGAGGTAGCCGCCCGGGTTGAGTACCTGAAAAAAAAGGGGGTCACAGATCTGGCACGGTATCTCTCGAATCATCCTGAAGAGGTGGAAACATTAGCCGATTGCGTTAAACTGATTCAAACCAACAAGGCTGCCATTGCGCTTTATAAAGCCGGATCTTCACAAGAATTGTTACGATCCTTCAGAAAACTGATCCGTCCAGATGACTGGCAGCATTTTATTGACCAGGTTGTGGCCTTATCATCAGGAAAAGACCACTACGCAGGCGAAGCCAGAAGTTATGATCTTAACGGGAACCAACTGGACGTCATTCTTAAGAAAGCGGTGATTCACCGGGAAGTGAACGGGCTTTCAAAAATATTGGTTTCCATCACCGATGTCACCCAGCTGCATCGAACAAACCGGGAGAAGCGGCAATTGGAAAACCAGCTTTTGCATGCCCAGAAAATGGAAACCATTGGTACCCTGGCCGGCGGTATCGCCCATGACTTTAACAATATCCTGTTCCCCATTACCGGGTATGCTGAAATCTTGCTGTCTGACCTCCCTGAACTCAGTCCTTTTCGGGAATACATCAATGAAATTTATACCGGGGCCTTGAGGGCCACGGATCTTGTAAAACAGATTCTGACCTTTTCCCGTCAGGAGAGCCATGAACTGACGCTGATGAAAATTCAACATATCATCAAGGAGGCGTTAAAGTTAGTCCGGATGACAATCCCGACCACCATTGAAATAGAAAAATCCATTGACAACGGTTGTGGTGCCATCAAAGCGGATCCCACCCAGATTCATCAGATCCTCATGAACCTTATGACCAATGCCTTCCATTCCATGGAAGAGACCGGCGGGATTTTAAAGGTCAGCCTTATACCCGTTGAACTTGGGGCCATCGATCTGATGAATTCTAACATGAATCCCGGCCCCTATGTCCGGTTAATTGTCAGTGATACCGGTATGGGGATGACAAAAGAAATTTCCGATAAAATTTTTGATCCTTTTTTTACGACCAAGGAAAAAGGAAAGGGAACTGGCATGGGCCTGTCTGTCACCCACGGGATTGTCAGCGCTATCGGCGGCGCTATTCAGGTATACAGCGAGCCTTGCAAGGGAACGGAATTCAAACTCTATTTCCCTGTGGAAAAAACCCTGCAATACCGTGAGTGCGAGACAAAAGAAGATTTGTTAAAGGGCGGCAAGGAACACATACTGCTCATTGATGATGAACCCAGCGTGCTTGAACTTGAACGAAACATGCTGACCCGTCTGGGATACAGAGTCAGCTACCGTATCAGCAGCATTGATGCACTTGAGGCATTTCGACACACCCCCCAAAATTATGATCTGGTGATCTCGGATGTGGCAATGCCGAAACTTTCCGGAGACCGGCTGGCAGCAAAAATAATCGCCATCCGTCCTGGCATGCCAGTTTTGTTATGTACGGGTTTCAGCGGGACGGTTACTGAAGAAGAGATAACACAGATAGGGGTGAAAGGGCTTTTGATGAAACCCATCATATTCAAGGACCTGGCCATCGCTGTCAGATCTGCCTTAGACTAGCAGGGTTACTCCAATCTTTGGAGCAACAGCCCCCCCCCTCTTTCCTCTTTGCCTTGTTTTCTTCATAAAACCGCCTGGACATAAAACCTGGGACCTGTGAAATTCGCCCGAAATAAAGAATGGCATCAGGGGTTCCGCCTTCAAATTTCCTCAGATCGGCCACTGCCCCGTTTCAGCACAAAGGGTTTATACGCTTCAATAAATCCCTTCACGCATTCCAAGTTCCATGCCTGATAAGCTCGAACAATAATTATTTCGCCTTGTACAGAAAAATCATATTTCCCATGAGCAACAAATCCCATATCAGCCTTTCAAATTTCAGGTTAAATTTTGTATACTAAAACTGCTATGGAAAATTTGTAAAAAAGTCAAGAAATATCGATTTTCTTCCAAAACTGAAAAAGGCTGCCTGGTTTTCACCCGGCAGCCTTTTTCAGAAAAGGAAAAAAAGATGTTTCTTAATGGTTAAATATTATCAATGCAACGGGTGTGCCACAAATCCAAAGTCATCAATATAACAATATAACTATTTGATTTTAAAAGAAATAAAAATTATCATCCATCTCTTTTATCCCAGATAGACTATTTTTGAACCATTCTCCAGACCATTTATCCCTGAAAAGTTCAAATTTTTGAACTTTTTTTATAGACAACCATACTAAAAACATCACAACCAACTGAATTAATATATAATATATAGGAAATATTAAAGTTTAGTTTTATTAACAAATGATCCTTAGAAGAAAACAGATCTTAAATTTCATACAACAAAAACCAAAAAAGGCTGCTCCGTTTACCGGGGCAGCCTCTTTTAGAAAAGGAATAAAGATGAAAATCATTTGTTTTTATATGTAA
>JAFLJU010000516.1 GCA_022712835.1 Desulfobacteraceae bacterium | reverse complement strand
GATTCGGCCATTCACCAGATTGAATTTTACCGCAAGGAAATCACCAACTCTCCCTATCCCTTTGGGATTAAATTACTGCTTTCCTTTGCCGCCACCATGATCCATGACGGAGACCCTGTTTCCTGCATCAATATTGACGAGGATCTTGAAAGACTGGCACAAAAAATCAGTCAGGGAGGATTTTTAGAAGAACGGATCACTCACTATTTTCTGGATAATCCCCACAGGGTTCTGTTTACCCTGGAGCCGGACGACCAAATGGAAGCAAACCAGGCCATGGAAACCAAGAAAGAATTGCAAGCCATCCTGTCAAATCTAAAACCTGATGATCTGGCAAGAATCAAAAAGGATAGCGCAGCCCTTGAGTTACTTCAGGAGTCGGAAGAAGATCTGTCGACACTTCCCACCCTGGAACTTTCCGATGTTCCCCCTGATATTGAGATCATCACGGCCGACCAGATCAAAGAAGTTAACTTTTCCACCTGTTATGACAAAGCCACTTCCGGGATTCTCTATTTTACCTGCCCCGTGGGCGCCGGAAATATCTCCGCCGATCTGTTCCCCCTGGTTCCCTTTTTCGCCCAGGCCTTTACCAACAGCGGCACAAAGAAATCTTCCTATTCAAAAATTGCAGAAACCATGGATCTTTATACCGGTGGGATCAGCCTGTCTCCTTTTTCAGGGTCCTATTTTTCCAAGGATGCGGATTCCCATTCGTTTCTGGCCCTCCAGGGAAAAGCCCTGGACCGGAACATTGATCCCTTGTTTGATATGATTGACGAATTTGTCACAGCCTTTGGATTTGGGGATCAAGACCGGCTGAAAAGTCTGCTGCTCCAATACCAATCCGGCATGGAATCCTCCATCGTTTCAGCGGGTCACAGGTATGCCATTTCCCTTTCAGCGCGACACCTGTCAAAAGCATCCCATATCAACGAACTCTGGCATGGAATCGACCAGTTTCAACTGATAAAAAAAATCACCGGAGAAGTGATTGATCCGGATACCGGCAAAAAGGGATTGGATAGTCTGTCATCCAATCTGGAAACCATTGCAGACGTCCTGTTTCGCCGGGACAATTTAAAACCGGCCATCATCGGAAGCAGGCCCTCCCTGGAACAGGCCGATCAAAGGATTGCCCAACTCCACGACCAATTGGCCAATGGTGCCAAGAACACCTTTTTCACACCAAACATTGATCTTGACACCAGAAGGCCCTACGACGGATGGTATACCAACACCGCGGTTTCCTTTGTGGGCCAGTCTTTTAAAACCGTTCGCATCACCCACCAAGATTCCCCGGGACTTGCAGTGATCAGTAAAATTTTAAGATCCCTTTACCTACACCGGGAAATCAGAGAAAAAGGCGGGGCCTACGGTGGATTTGCCTCCTACAATACAGAAGAGGGCATCTTTTCATTCGGCTCTTACCGGGACCCCCACATTAAACGGACCCTGGATGTGTATAAAAACGCCTGCGATTACATTATCCGGGGAGAATTTTCGCAAACAGACGTAAAGGAAGCCATTCTCCAGGTCTGCTCGGATATCGACAAACCCGAAACACCGGGGCCTGCTTCCATGAAAGCGTTTTACCGGGACATCACCCACCTGACCAATGAGATCCGTCAGCATTTCAAGGATTCCCTGCTCCGGTTGGATAAGAAACGAATCCAGGAAATCGCAAAAACCTACTTTACCATTGAAGAAGACCAGAAAGGCATATCGGTTATCTCCAGCAAGACCCTGCTTGAAAAGGCAAACCAGGCCCTTGAGGCGGAAAACCGCCCCCCCCTTGAACTTTTTAAAATTTAAGAATCAAGAACCAGATTCAGCCCATTCAATATAAAAAACAGGGACCAGATTTTCTCTGGCCCCTGTTTTAATCTTTGATTCGCTTTTTTGTCTGCCCCAGGGGTTGGCCTAGGATCGATCTCTGAGCCAACCGGCATATTGACACATGCCAGCCAGGGCCTTGACCGCCCGTTCCGGTGAGGGGAAAAACACGCCTTTATAGGGGTTGTCCTCATACCGGTAGAGGGTCCGGCTGATCTCATCGGTCAAAAGGCTGACCCCCAAAACCGGTTTCCCATATTTCCGGGTCAGCTCCACGATATATGCTACATATGCTTCTTCAGTTGCCAGAATACTATCCTTAAACGCCTGGCCCGATTTTTCGTCCAGGGCCGGATCAGTTTTAACAACCGCATCAATCATTTTGTTGGCCAAAACCCGTTTGCCGTGAATTCCCAAGTGGATGACGGCATCACAGCCATCCCATTTGAGCAATTCCTCCATACAGGTTTTGGGAATCTCAGGATCCCCTTCCCCCACGATGTCCACGGGATTTGCATGGCTCCAGAAGTCAGGAAGGATACTGTTCAAGCGATCAATGATATCTTCCGAAAGATCAGGCACTTCCAATCCGTAGTCGGCACAAAGGTCGGTGGTGATCACCCCCCACCCCCCACCCAGGGTCATGATAGCCACCCGTTTGCCACGGGGCAGGGGCAAAGATGAGAACACGGCAGACAGATCCAACAATTCCATGGGTTGTTCCACCTGAATCACCCCGGCCTGGCGGCAGGCTGCCTCAAATACCCTGGCATCCGACGCCATGGCACCGGTATGACTGGAAGCCGCACGTTCCCCAAGCCTTGTTCTACCCCCTTTCAGGACCACAACTGGTTTTTTCCGGGAGACACGGGCGGCAGACCTGAAAAACCGAGCCCCATCCTTGACACTCTCAAGGTACAACACCACGGTCCGGGTCAGTTCATCGATCTCAAAGGCTTCCATATAATCTTCAATGGTGACCATGGCTTCATTACCGGAACCTGAAAAAGCACGGATACCGATATCCTGCTGCTCTGCAAAGGCCAGCAGTTGGGTACCCATATTACCGGACTGACAGACAAGGGCGGTGGATCCGGGCATGGGATAGGCATTGGCGGCACAGCAGTAAAAATCGGCATGGGGATTACAAACCCCCATGGTGTTGGGTCCCAGCACCAGGATACCCGCTTTTTCGGCGGTTTCCACCAACACCTTTTCAAGGGCCTCCCCCTCTGGCCCTACTTCCTTGTACCCCGATGTGATCAGCAGGATTCCCCGTACATTTTTTTGGACAAAGTCCGGAATCAGGTCAATCACCTTTTCTGCCGGGATGGTCACCACGGCCAGGTCGATATCCCCGGGGATATCGGTGATACTCGGAAAAACATCCCGACCGAGAATCTTGCCGCCCTTGGGATTGACCAGGTAAACCTGACCTTTATAATTCCGGGACAAGGTATTGGTGGGCAGCATATGCCCCCACTTGCCCGGCACGGCAGAGGCCCCGACAAAGGCAATGGATTCCGGATAAAAACAGGACCCCAGCACCGAAAGGTCCACCCGGCCTTTTAAGGTCTGATTCCCTTTATTTTTTGTGTCTTTATTCTTTGTGGATTTTGTATCCCCCAACACCACCAACCCATCCACTGCAACACAAGACCCATCCTTCTGGACAATCAGGGGATTGATATCAATTTCCTGAATATCAGGATTTTCAAGAACCAGATCAGACAGCCCCCCCAGAATCCGTTTAACCTGTTCCCTGTCCACGGCCGCTTCACCCCGAAATGCTTCCAGCAATTTTTGAGAGGATAATTGGCCTAGCATATCTTCCATATCCAGATCACTTAAAGGCGCAATTTTCAAAACGACATCATTCAGAGCTTCTGTGAGAACCCCTCCCAGCCCGAACAGAATCACCGGACCAAATTGAGGGTCCCGGAACATGCCGACCACAAACTCCCTTTTCCCAACCACCATGGGTTGTACCAAAAAGGCCTCAACCAGATCCTTACCAGCATCTTCCATTCCGCAAGCTGCCTGCCTTACCTGATCTTCATTTGCAAGTCCCAGGCAGACCAT
>JAFLJU010000455.1 GCA_022712835.1 Desulfobacteraceae bacterium | reverse complement strand
GGTCTTAAAGCACGTCCGATATATTGAATAAGCCTGCCTGAAAATTTAACAGGCGTGGTCAGAAACAAGGTGGTGATTCCCGGCAAATCAAATCCTTCTCCCACAAGCTGTCCTGTGGCAATAAGATAGTCGCACGTTCCCTTCCGCAGTTCCTTGATAATCCTGTCTCTTTCTTTTGGGGAAGTGGCGCCGGTGAGAATTTCTGATTGAATATGGTTTTCCGTAAGCAGGGTATCGTGAAGGGTCTGGCAATGGTCTTTTCTGTCGGATAAAATCAATGTGATCCCCGCTCCGACATGTTTTTCCACCGTATCACAGATGAGCCTGTTTCTCTGGTAATCTTGTGTCAACTCAGACAGAACCTGGGAATAATATTCACTTGTATCCGTCTGGGTATTAAACTTGGTTTCTATCCATCGTACCTGGGCGTCACAAAGGTTTCCGGTTTCAAGTAGATTGAGTTTGTCGATTCTGCCGGTCACATCGCCGATGTGCCAAAAAATCACCTCAGAAAGTTTATCTCTTCTCCAAATAGTGGCCGTAAGGCCGATCATGAACTTTGCATCAAAGGCCGATAGCGCCTCGGTGAAAGTTCTTGAAGGGCATCGATGGCATTCATCCACAATCACATGGCCGATGTGAGGGGCCACATCAGGCGCTTTTTTGTACAGGGTTTGAATCATTGCCACGGTGATTTTATCACCGATACTAAATTTTCCTGATCCGATAATGCCAATTTCAGATTCAGGTATATTCAAAAACTGCTGGATGCGATCAATCCACTGATTGAGCAATTCTTTTGTGTGCACCACAATCAGAGCCGGCTGCATCCTTTGGGCGATCATATACAATGCCATTGTGGTTTTACCGCTCCCGGTCGGGCTTTCCAAAAGCCCGAAATCTTTTTTTAAACAGCTTTTAACTGCCTGTTCCTGTAGGGGTTTCAATTGGCCGTTAAAGATGAAATCCACAGGTTTTAGGGTGTGTCTGTCATCAAAAAAATCGATGGTTTCGCCTTGGTCCTGGCAGATTTTATAAATCTGTGTGGCAGCCCCCCTAGGACAGCTTAATCGGTTGTCGTCGGCTTCAAAAAAAAATAACACCGGTTCAATACCCCTGGTATATCTTCCCATTTTCTGGGCTTCATAAAATTTGGGGTTTTTCAGCGTCAGTTTTTGCTGGATGAGTTGGCCGGTATCAATTGCAAAATCTTCTAAAATCAGTTGATTGTTTAATGTGAACTTCATCCCTTAGTTTTTTCCTTTTGGGATGTTGTGAATTTTCCCACCTGACAAATTAGGATGTTGCCGTTGTATAATAGGAGTCATAGGCAATAACCAAAAAAATGGTGGAAATTGGAATGGTAATGAGGGTTCCCAGCAAGGTCGATCCACCGATGGACTGAATTACCGAGTAAATGATAACCACAATAAGATGATCAAAAACGCTTGCTTGACGCACCAGTCGTATACTTTCTTTGGCTGCATCCATGAGACCAAGACCCTGATCTACCATCACTGGAACCATGTAAATTAAAAAGAAGGTTGCCGCAATTATAAGGATCATCCCCGGAATAACCAAAAGCAAAAGCCCGATGGCAATGGCGATGACAAGGACCAGTGAAAACAGAAATAACGGCAAAAAAAGATGCATCTGTGAAAACAGATCCTTGGGACTGGGGTCTTGTCCTGTTCTGATCATATCCAGCATAGATTTGGTATAACCCGCAAGCATGACAGGCGCCAAGATTCCTAAAGACAGTACACTTGCCCCCACAAAAACCAGCGTCATAATGATTAGTGCCACCGCATTTTTAAGGGATTGATTCAGTGTGGATTCAATCATTTCTTTGAAGTTCATTCTTTCTCCATTTCTTTTAGTTTACAGTTATTTGTTTCTTGTTAAAAACTTTTAACTTATCAGGGTTTATAACAGTCCGCCACCAAAATTTTCCAGGGGGCAGTTATTTAACGGTGAAATTAGAGATAGGATCGTGCCCCTTTAAAATGTCGGCTGAAATAGATGTTGTTAAGACGGGCAAGGCTAATTTTGCGACCGCTGCCCGGGGCATGTATGAATTGCCCGTTTCCAATGTAAACGCCCACATGCAGGCCTGCTTTTTTCCCCGGAATCTTAAAAAAAACAAGATCCCCGGGCTGAATGGTAGATTTTGATACGGGGCGTCCTTTTTTTAATTGGTCTTTGGCAGTTCTTGGGGTACGAAGACCGGCTTTGCCATGGGTATAAAAAACAAGGCCGCTGCAATCAAATCCGGTATCAGGAGCTTGCCCGCCCCATCTATACGGTTGACCTAAATTGTAAATGGCATGACGGACAACGGTTCGTCTGTTTTTTGTCAGGTCCTGGGGCAGGCTGTTTATCAGCTGAGACTGGTTTTTTTGTTCCGGGAAAATTTGTTCAGGCGGGGTCACTCTTTTCTGGTGTTGTCGGGCACACCCCATAAATAATAAAAAGATAAGGGGACATATGATCGAAAGGTTTGATTTTTTCATATATTCGAGGTGTTTCTGTTATTTCCGGGGGGGGTGAAACAGGGATAGATTTCCTTTTTTGCTTACCCGGATAACCGGATACAGGGCTCCCACATCAAGCTTTGCGTCCAGGCGATATTCAAAACTCTGACGTTTCTGGTTTTTGGCAAGATCTGCAAAAAAAACAATGCTGTTGAAAAAATCCACCGATCCCTCCAATAAAATATCCCCTTCTCCATAGGCCTCAATCCTGGGTAATTTATTGGAAACCCCGGTTAAAAGTGTGTGACCTTCAAGGGCGATAGTATAAGAAATCCCCTTTAAATCAAGTGCACTTCGGTTGGGATTGACAATGTGAAGCCCGATTTCAAACCGGGGAACGATTCCCTCCCCGGGAATTGCATTAAAGGAGGTAATGCTGACTATCGGGGTTTCATAATCGGTCTTGAGTCCTGTGCAACCGGTCAGGTAAATTCCTAAAATCAGGATCGAAAACAGTTGAATAAAACGGGTCATATTCGTTTATCCCACTATATCAAGCAATGATCCCATGGTTTCTTCATAGGAATGTATGGTTTTGGCATTGGCCTCAAATCCGTGCTGGGCTGCAATCTGTTGTACCAGTTCTTCTGCAATATCGGTATTGGATAATTCCTTAAGAGATCCGTCGTTTTTTACCGGATCTTCAACAAGAGGTCCCGCAGAGGTACTTTTGGAGATGGTTGTGGTTACCTGTTTGTCTGTTCCCTCGGTGTTTAAAGCCCTGCTTGACTTGAAATCATCGGAAAGGGAATTGGCCACATTATTGGCACTGACAGACACCTGTCTGGAAAAAGCCTGCAATGCAGACACATTGTTTTGTATGGATAATGTCATCGGGCTCCCCCCAATAAAAAATTATTGATAACAAACACTTTTTAAGCAAGAAGTGTGCGCGATGCCTTAGTGGTTCCTGGGATCCTTCTTAATAGGCCAACGTATCATTCTAACGGGATACGAGGTAATGCTTTATTGTAATTTATATACATTAATTGTCAACTTTTTTAACAAAAATTGTCAAAGAGGTGATTGCCTTGGCAGCAATATTCGGTGGGCAAATATAAATCCGCCTGAAAATACCTTGTGCAAATTTTAGATTCTACTTTTAGATTCTACTGGGAATGTTAAATAATTGTTTCAAAACCAAGCTGTGTGATCATCTCTAAGTCATCCTCAAGACTTGCCCCTTGGGTTGTCAGATAATTTCCGGTCATGATTCCGCTGGCACCTGCATGAAACATGTAAGGCACCAGTTGCTTTAGATTCAGGTGCCGCCCGCCGCAGATAAAAATGTCCTTTTCCGGCAGTACATACCGGAACAAGGCGATTATTTTCAGGCATTTTAACGGTGTCAGGTCGGAAAGGCCTTCCATGCGTGTCCCGGGAATGGGAGATAAAAAGTTCAGGGGCACGGCATCAATATCCAGGCGTTTTAATTCAAGGGCCAGCTCCAGTACTTGACGGTTGGTTTCACCGATTCCGAATATCCCGCCGGAACAGATCTCGAACCCGGCTTTTTGAGC
>JAFLJU010000685.1 GCA_022712835.1 Desulfobacteraceae bacterium | reverse complement strand
TTAGGTATATCCCTGAAAAGCTGCCCTTTATGTTTGCCAAAATAGATCCGGCTCAACAAAACCGGTTTACTTGAGATCTCCATCATTTTATTTTCAACAGCAGCGGGACCTGTATCCTTGCTCATCCTCACAAATAATCTCTCAAACAATTTTTCAAGAACCAGGATATCACCCAGGGCATCATGGGCGGTGGCTTCAATTTGAATACCCAGATAATACCTTAAATATTGAAGTTTGTATTTGGGTATAACACCATTTGGATCCAGGTGCCTGGCCAACTTCAATGTACAAATCACCTTCTTTGGGTTAACACCTTCTTTAACGAGCATATCAACATCAAATTTAGCATTGTGGGCGACAAGAATATTGGTATCATCATTTAATAAATTGACCATTTTTTGAAAATCAGGGGACTCTTTAAACTCTGGTTTGTCAGCCACCTGTTCATTTGTAATATGGTGAACGCTCATGGCTTCAATTGCAATTGGTAATGGCGGTTTGAATAATTCGTTTACAATCTCACCGGTTTCAAGTTTATAGGCGAGCTGGCATAATCTGTCTTTAGTTTCAGTTCCTGTGGTTTCCGTGTCGAGAAATATGAACAATGTGGCTCCGATTTTTGTATTTTTATTTGATTCGATTTTAGGACTATCAGAAAGGGTATGATGATTCAAGCACAAGACGATAAAAGGGCTAAACTCTTATAAGGAGATCTTAAAAACAAGAAAATGCCTGAAAGTGTACAGAACCCACTCTCATAATGGTTTCCAGTGCAGGGGCGAACAGAATCATATCAATTGGCCTGGGCCAGTTCGGGTACAAACAGAGCCTGGGTGACTGCAGATAGGCTGGCAGAGTTTAAAAACTTCACCTCTTTGTTATAACGGTGGCAAAGTTTTTTCACCTGTAAACAGGCATTATGACTATTACAACTCACCGGACAGACCACCACATCACAGCGTTTTACCTTGGCGGCCAGGTTGGTTCCTGCATTTTTCATGTATCCGTCATGGTAATCAAATTTTCCCCCAGCCTTTTCCACTATGTCCCGATAATAGCCCTTCATCTTGGTGATACCGCCGATCATAAAAACCCGCTTGGCGCAAAGCTGGTAATGGGGGCAGTCGTCCCCCAAACAAACGTTCTGGGAAGGACAGTCCAGTTGCGATTTCAGATCAAAATCCGGTTGTAAATCCATGTTGGGACCCAATGATACCGGGATTTTCTGTTGGGAGGAGGCGGGCACAAAGGAGGTTACCAGCTCCTGAAGCTCTTTTCGAATCAGTTCATTCTCATTTTTCACACTGAACAATTGGATCTGCATCTGCCTGGCTTCCCGCTCTGTTTTTCTGGCGGATTCCTGTTCCAAGGCAAGGGCCTGGCCAAGGGCAAGGATTTTTTCCTCATAGGCCTGGATCAGATTTTCCTCTGGATTCACACGGGCTTCCAGGGAATGGATCTGGGTTTTCAATTCCCTGGTTTTAGAGCGAAATCCCTCCAGAGCCAGGGCATCGGACTTACGAAACCCAACTAATTCTCTGAACTTTTCATTCATCCGGACCAGTTTCATTTTTTCCCGATCCAGGGTCTCATGACTGGCCTTCAGATTCTGACGGACATGGAATACCTCGGTCATATTGGCATGGGCCTGCATGTGAACCTCACCGTGGACATCCTGGAGCAACTGAACACCGGCATCCTCATGGGCCACAATGGCATACATCACCGTACCGATCTCTCCATTCCCAGAGCAGGTATCCCACAGGTGTCTTACGGCATTTTCCGCTCTTTTTTCAAACAATGCTGCAATCTCCACCATGTATTTTCTGGCCTGGTGGCGAATGAAATTGTTCACCTTGACCGAGACTGGATTTTCATCCCCCATGCGCCCCATAAGGTGGCTGTGGTATTCATAAGATTTCATGGATTTAACTTCGTACCCGCACTTTTTCAATATATTTTTGTGCTTGTCCACAGAGAGCATGGCCCCCACCACCGGACATTTAAAATGCGGTTCTATTTCCCAAATATTCATGAATTTTTTAAGGGGATCTGACATAATCACTCTCCAAATATTTTATCATCTCACAAAATAAGTTTGCCGCGTCTAACTTTTTATCCAGCTCAATATATAGATCATCTTAATCATAGTCAAGCCCCCAGCCAAAATCAATCGCCCCAGACATGCCCTGTGCCATCATATATTCCCCTGTGTGAACTAGATAGAGGGGAGAAGGGGATTGGATTTCAAATTTAACGGGACACAATTATTTTTATTTAACATCACGATAGCCAACAGATAAGCCTTCTGTTGTCTCGATACCAATACCTTGACCGCTTATTTCCCCATTATGAATCCACGATACATGATAAAATTTACCCTGCTTTTGAATGACCAACCCACGTTCTGCTTGAAAATTTCCTTTATCGTCAAAATAACGGATGCGGTAATTACCTTCAAAGCCTTCCGCCACTCCCCCCGTCGCAATACCTGTACCATTCCCATAATCGGTATGGCACCATTCGGCAGTTAATATTCCGGGTTCATCATTTTTCTTATATAAAACAACTCCAACACTGGACATCGGTTTTCCTTATATATTAATTGTAACCAAACACATTTTAATCCCCTGGCCTAGGAAGCATTCCTAGGATTCGGGCGGGTTGAATAAAAAAAGGTTGTTTTCCTTTAGGATAAAGAAAAACAACCTTTTTAAACGAACTATTTTAAACAAACAAGTTTAAAAGAACTGGGCTAAATCAGCCTAGAATCTTTCAAAAATAGCAGCCGCACCCATTCCGCCGCCGATACACATGGAAACAATTCCGTATTTCCCGTTGACCTCTTTGAGGTTGGCAAGGCAGGTGGCGGTCAGTTTTGCACCGGTACATCCCAGAGGGTGACCCAAGGCAATGGCACCGCCATGGATGTTGATTTTGTCCATATATTTCTCAATGCCCAATTCTCTTATGGAGTAAATGGCCTGGGAAGCAAAGGCTTCATTGATTTCATAGATATCGATGTCATCAATGGTGAGTCCTGCCTGCTCCAGCACCTTGGGGATGGCATACCGAGGCCCCACTCCCATTTCATCTGATTTGCAGCCCACTGTGGAGTAGGAAACCAATCTTCCGATGGGGGTCAGTCCCAGTTCTTCACATTTTTCCTTGGAAGCGATGATGGTGGCAGCTGCTCCGTCGGTTGTCTGGGAAGAGTTGGCAGCGGTCACAGAACCCACGGCTGAAAACACGGTCCGAAGCTTTGCAAGACCTTCAACGGTGGAAGCACGGATACCATCATCGTGTTTCACAATGAAGGATTCTTTTTTATAGGTGCCGTCTGCCTGGGCTACATATTTATAGGCAGGTGTGGGAACAATTTCAGTGAACAATCCTGCATCTCTGGCTGCAACGGCTTTGGCCTGGGAGGCCGCTGCAAATTTATCCTGGTCTTCCCTGGATACATTGTATCTTTGGGCCACATTTTCTGCGGTAATGCCCATGGAAATGTAGTTTTCAGGGTTGGTTTTGGAAAATTCGGGATGGGGACGGGGGCAATTGCCTCCCATGGGAACAAAGCTCATGGATTCGCAACCGGCACCCATGCAGACTTCTGACCAACCCATCTGTACCCGGGCAGATGCCAGGGCGATGGCTTCAAGGCCCGAGGCACAGAAACGGTTAACAACCGCTCCGGAAACCTTTTCGGGAAAACCTGCCATTTGATTGGCAATACGGCCCAGGTTCAATCCCTGTTCTCCTTCTGGAAAGGCACAGCCCAGCATGACATCATCCAGATCTTCCGGTGATAGGTTAGGCGTTCTTTCAACAGCTTCTCTCATGATGAATGAAGCAAGTTCTTCGGGTCGGGTCTGATTGAACAGACCTCTTTTTTGTTTACAGCCCGGTGTCCGGACCGATTGTACGATATATGCGTCTCTCATTGTAGCAATCTCCTTAGTTTATGAGCGCCTAATTTCTGAGCGGCTTTCCGGTTTTAAGCATGTGGTCGATCCTTGCAATGGTCAAGTCTTCTTTACAGAAATCAACAAAGGCTTCACGTTCCAGTTTCAAAATGACATTTTCATCCACTTCAGATCCGGAATTTACATCACCGCCACTCATAACATATGCAATCCGTTTGGCAAGGAAAGCATCGTGTTCGCTCATAAATTTTCCATTGAGCATGTTGTAAATCTCAGCATTGACCATTCCCTGTCCGCCATTACCCATGACTCTCAGGGGCTGTTTGACCGGAGGAACATATCCGTCATCCACCATCTTCAACACTTCTTTTTTGGCTTCGCCGATAAGGTTGTCACGGTTAAAGACAATCCGGTCAGCAAGTCCAAGAAAACCATTGCCCTGGGCCTGGGCAGCTGACATGGAAACGGCTGCCATGGCTACTTTCATGAAGGCTGGTATAAAAAGTTTGGCCAGATCCATGTCCTTGGCTGTTTTAGCAGGAAGGGCATTGAGATATTTTTTCCACAGGTTCATGCAGCCACCGCCGGCAGGTAAAAGACCTACGCCGATTTCAACCAGTCCCATGTAGAGTTCCGAGTGGGCTACCATTCTGTCTGCACCCAGACAGGTCTCGCATCCACCGCCAAGAACCATTCCATAGGGTGCTGCAACAACCGGGAAGGCGGAGTACTTGGTGGCCTGGATTCCATCCTGACCTTTTTTGATGAAGGCTTCAATCTCTGCATATTTTTTGTCATGGCAGAGTTTGGAAACCTGGGACAGGTCAGCGCCGGCAGAAAATGCACCGGGCATGCCGCCAGCTTCATTTCCAATAACAAGGCCTGCGCCGTTTTTGTCAACATAAGCCAGGGCTTCACCAATGGTGTCAATGATCTCTGCATTCAATGCATTCATCTTGGTATGAAATTCGATGCAAAAAACATCGTCTCCAATATCCACCAGGCTGGCCGAAGCATTTGACAATACGGTCTTGTTGTTACCCTTGGCAGCCGCAATGGAAACCATGGATTTAGAAACCTGAATCGCTTTGTAGTCACCTGTTACGAAGTCATAAAAATACTTAACGCCATTTTCAAGTTTGTAGAAGTTTTGTACACCCTTGTCCAGCATTCCCATTACATTGGCCGGAACATCAAGGTTTTCTGATTTCATTCTTTCGACTGCTTCTGCTACGCCATAGGCATCCCAGGCTTCAAAGGGACCCATTTCAAAATTGTAACCCCATTTCATGGAGTTATCGATTTCAACGATGGTGTCAGCTATTTCAGGTACCCGGTTGGCAGCATACTGGAATGCATTTGCCACACATTTCCAGGCAAATTTGGCGCCACGGTCATCACCCTTGAGAACGCAGGCAATTTTATCCGTCAGGCTGCTTTTTTTCTTGGCCGCATCCAGGCAGGGAAAGGTGGGTCTTACAAGGTCTTCATATTCAAGCGTCTTAATATTGAGAACCTTGCGGATTTTTTTCCATTCAGGTGTCAGCTCCGCCTTGTAAAAGCCACCCTGGGTTTTGTTGCCCAGCATGTTTTTTTCCACCATTTTGCCGATAAAATCCGGCAGATCCATGCTATCTCTCTGCTCGTCATCCAGGCAGAGGTCAAAGGAATTCTTGGCCACATGGGCCATGGTGTCCAGCCCCACCAAGTCAGTGGTTTTAAATATGGCTGTTTTAGGGCGCCCCAGGGCAGGACCAAAAAGGGCATCTACTTCAGGGATGGACATATCATCTTCAAGCATGAATTTCATGCAGGCGCCAATACCCTGGATACCGATTCTATTCCCCACAAAGTTGGGGGTATCCTTTGCCCAGACGATTCCTTTACCCAGATTTTTCTCACCAAAACCGGCGATAAATTCGAGGATCTCAGGCAGGGTGTCCGCACCGGGAATCAATTCCAGCAAGTGCATATATCTGACCGGGTTAAAGAAATGGGTGCCCATGAAATGTTCTTTAAATTCCTGGGAGAATCCCTCACAAATATCTTTGAGGGGAATACCAGAAGTGTTGGTGGAAACGATGGCACCGGCTTTTTTAACCTTTGCAATCTTTTCAAAAAGGTTTCTTTTGATCTTAAGGTTTTCAACCACAACCTCAATGATCCAGTCACATTCAGACAATTTCTCAATGTCGTCATCCAGGTTGCCGATGGCAATCTGAGCCGCATCTTTTTTATTAAAAAACAAAGAAGGACTTGACGCAAGCGCCGCATCCATACCCGCCTTTACAATCCTATTTCTGGCAGCGGCATCATTTTTTTCTTCATCTTTTAAGTCAAAAGGGACAATGTCCAGGAGCAGTACGTTTACACCGGCACCGGCAAGAAGGGCAGCAATACCGCCTCCCATGATTCCGGACCCGATGACTGCAGCCTTTCTGATTTTTCTTACCATGATTTCCTCCTACTATTTATGAGTATGCATCACATCACTTATGAATGAGTATTCATTTTTGGTTTACAGAAAAACACCGGGGTTGTCAAGGAAAAATATTTTATGAATACCCGGGAAGGTCGGGATAAAATACCATTCAATTTCAGAGATTTAGACAAAAAGCATACGCATAAACATCTGGGGATAACCAGGGGTGGTTTAAAAAGACCTTTGAATGAATTATCATTCATGAATAAATAACAATGGATCCTTGAAAAAAAAAATTGGATTTGATACGGTGACTCCTCATTCTTTAAAGGGTATTATTAAATTGGAGAGGCACCAATGTACCAAACACCAGCAAAATCAAGATCATTTTCTGCTCTGAACATCGGCTCAGTTGCAGGCATGATTGCATCCCTCCAGAAAGAATCCGGGGACATTCCCTGGCATATTGACGGGAAAACCGATCCCTGGGATCTGGTGGAATCCATTATGGGATTGAATATCGGGGGGCATTATGAAGAATCCCGATTGGGATTCCATTGGTTAAAAGAAAATCAAAACCCCGATGGGTCATGGTTTTCTTCCTATGTGAATGGCGTGCCGGAAGATAAAACCTGTGAGACCCATATGGCCTGTTACATTGCTGTGGGACTTTTTCATACCTATTTGATTACCCAGGATATTCCGCTGCTTGAAAAATATTGGACCACCATGGAAAATGGAATCGAGTTCGCCCTGAATCTTCAGACCGCAACAGGCGAAATCTATTGGGCCAAAAGCCCCGAGGGGAAAGTCGATCCCATGTCCCTGTTGGCCGGTTCCAGCTCCATTTTCCTGAGCCTTAAGTGTGCCCTGGCCGTTGCCACTGTACTGGGGAAAGAAAAATTATCCTGGGTGCAGGCCTTTGAAAACCTGGAAAATTCCATCCAAGAAAATCTCCATGTATACAATGTCAGTAAATCCCGGTTTTCCATGTACTGGTTTTATCCGATTCTTAGCGGAGCGCTTCGGGGCGAGAAAGCCCAGGCCCGGATCGACAAATACTGGGACAAATATATGATAGAAGGCCAGGGGACTCGATGTGTGTCTGATCAGCCCTGGGTTACCATTGCAGAAACTTCGGAGCTGGTCCTTGCCCTGAATGCCATGGGCAATACCCACAAAGCCCGGCTCGTCTTTTCATGGATCCAGGACCGGGTTTTTGAGGACAAAACCTTCTGGTGCGGCTATACCTATCCTGACATGGTCATCTGGCCCGAGGAAAAAATTTCCTGGACCAATGCGGTGGCACTGATGGCGGCGGATGCCCTGTACCATCTGACCCCTGCAGCACGACTCTTTGATCATTCCGCCTGGCAGGATCATCAATATCTGGGATTACCCAATTGCTAAAAGATCAGCGGCCCTATTATATTAAAAATGCCTGGTACCGACTCCAGGATTTTTATGTCCGCCATTACCTGGTCCCCCAGCTTGCGGCTTTAGGCCCCCACTCCTTTATTGTCAAGCCCTGGCACATTGAAGTATTTGGAGGACCGGTACGCATTGGCAGCCATATTACCCTTTTGGGGTGTTCCGATAAAAAAACACGGCTGACGGTGTGGTCGGAGCGTTCAGACATTGACGGCATCACCATTGGCGATCATGTGCTGATTTCTCCGGGGGTGCGGATCTCTGCTGCCAACAGCATCACCATTGCAGATTCCTGCATGCTTGCAAGTCACGCCTATATCACCGATTCCGACTGGCACGGCATCTATGACAGGTCTCTGCCCCCCAAAAAGTTAAGCCGGGTGGTTCTGGAGGAAAATGTGTGGATCGGGGATTCTGCCATAGTGTGCAAGGGTGTCACCATTGGCAAAAACAGCATCATTGGGGCCGGATCCGTGGTCACCTCTGATATTCCGGCCAATGTGATTGCCGCGGGGAATCCCGCCCGGGTGATTAAACAACTGGACCCGGACAGAGGAATGATTACCCGGAAAGACCGTTACGCGGATACGGAAAAAATGACCCAAATGCTGAACACCTCTGAAAAGGAGTCCCTGGCAGGAAATACCTTGTGGGGGTGGATCCGATCCTGTTTTTTCCCAAAAAAAGAAAATTTATAATTTTTCATTCAAACAGATTTCTTTGCTTGGCAGGCTTTTCTCAACTCGATTTCTTTTTCTTTTCGTATCAAAATTTCACTATTCAGCGCTTCGTTCAACAATAAAAGCTCACCCGTCCGCTCTTCCAGCCGGGTTTCAAATTCCTGGTGGGATCGTTTCAGGGCTTTTTCCGCATGCTTCCGCTTATTGATATTCCGGGAGCTAACGACCACTCCCTTGATGGACGGGTGTTCCAAAAGATTTTTGCTGATGGACTCCAGGGTACACCAATACGCCTCTTTGTGCCGGAAACGGTGTTCTGTGGGCTGGGCCTTGACAGCGGATTTGACCCTCAGGTGAAACCGATGGGCAAGCGCCTCTTTATCTTCCGGATGAGTAAAATCAAAGGCATTCACCCCCATAAGTTCTTCCGGTGAATATCCTAAAATCCGCTGGCTGGAAGGGCTCACATAGGTAAAATTTCCTTCCGAATCCACAATACTGATCAGGTCACTGGTGTTTTCAATGAGGGCACGAAAGTGTTCTTCACTGTCCCGCATGGCATTCAGCGTTTCCTGCAACCGGAAAGCCATTCGATTAAATTCCCCGGCCAAATGACCAAATTCATCACTGGAATTGATGTGAATTCGGGTATCCATATCCCCCTTCCCAATTTTTTCAGCACCCCGCACCAATAGTTCAAGGGGCCGTGTCAAACGTCGGGTCAACACCATCAAGGCCAGAGAAATGACAATGGCTGCGAAAACACCCAGAAACAACAGATAGGGGTTCATC
>JAFLJU010000562.1 GCA_022712835.1 Desulfobacteraceae bacterium | reverse complement strand
ACATATGTCTTGACTGTAATTTACAACCTGAAGGTTACAAGCAAATATCTGGATTGTGGAGATCTCCATAAATCCACTATGCCGGATGATGATGCTGTTCCCGGTGCCAGTATTGCTGTGCAGACCTATGGCGACTTTCTAAATTTTAATCCTCATCTCCACGCCATAGTTTCAGATGGATGTTTCCTGAAAGATGGCAGTTTCCAGACAGCCTCAGTATTTATGCTTGAAGACCTGGAAGAAGCTTTCCAGTATGATGTATTAAAAATGCTCAAGAAAGAGGGAAAGATAAATGATGCCATTATAGAGAACATGCTTTCCTGGTATCACTCCGGCTTTAATGTATATATTGGTGACCGGATTGAACCTGATGATAAAGCCGGGCTAGGCAATTTGGCAAGGTACATTATTCGTGCCTGTTTTGAGCGCTAAAGCTTCACTTCGTGCCCCAGGAAAGAATGGTTTATGTCCCGGCAAAAAAATCTGATGACGGTGTTGCCAAAGTTATTTATACATCCAAGGATAGAAAAACCCGAAAAGTGTTTACTGCTTTGGACTGGCTTGCCAGGTTGGTAACACATATTCCCAGTCGATATGAGCATACTGTCAGATATTATGGATATTTTTCGAACAAATCCAGAGGCATGAGAAAGAAGGCAGATGCTGATGATACAATTTCGACAATCATGCCAAATGACATGTCTGGAAGTGTTGCAAGGCAGAATTGGGCTCGGTTAATTCAAAAAATCTATGAGGTCGATCCTCTTGTCTGCCCAAAATGCCAGGGCCAAATGAAAATCATCTCTATCATTGATGATTTTGAAATAATAGATAAGATATTAAAGCATCTAAACCTTTGGGATATCCGCAACCATGATCCGCCAGAGATAGAACCTGTTTATATTCCTGAATTAACATACGTTGAGGATTTAGATCATGTTAATTCAGACTCTCAAATTCCAGTATTTGACACTTTTTGGAGCTGATATTTTTGAAATTGAGTTGAGGAGTTACAGGTGTTCTATACTCAAAATCAGCTCATTTTCAAAATTTTTCTGGAAATGCCAATATCGTTTTTGTCAGATTTTTAAATTTCATTTTTTTTCTTGCTTGATCATCCGCCAACCTGATACAGATACAACATGTTGTATCTGTATCAGGTTGGCGGTAATATTTCAGAACGTGGAGGATTTTTTATGGTTTGGTTAACTAAAAGCAAGTTCTTATCCTTCGGGATTGCCATCCGCAATTCCGGTTGATCATTACATAACTCACGACAGGCATGCCGTCATCCCCGCGCAGGCGGGGGATCGCAAAATAAAAATACCTTTTTGTTTAAACCCACTGGATTCCCGCCTGACCGAAGGTCAGCCTGTCCTGAGTTTAACGAAGGGCGGGGATAACGTGGAATTTTTTTACTTCCCCAATTCAATTTTGGGTGATGCAAGCCGTCATCAATTATGTGAACCTCAATAAATTGGAAATTTCATCAACATTGATAAGAGGTAAGTCATGCCAGAACCGATAAAGGTTATTTCTCGTAAGCGCTAAATTAACCCGGCAGAGCTTCACTTAAAAATGCGGGTTTTCTGTCCAACTCCCCGGAGCCAGCTCTTCTCCTCAATCGGCAACTTACAATGGGCTATGATATGGCGGGAGTCGAGCAAAGAGTTTGAGACATATTTGGTATTAATAAGGAGGAACTTTATTCCGGGTGCAGGAAGAAGATTGTATCGGAGGCCAGGAGTGTTTTTTGTTATTGGTGTGTGAGGGAGCTTGGGGAAAGCATGACACGCATGGCAAAGCAATTGGGGTTGACACAGCCTGCTGTTGGATATGCTGTAGATCGCGGCCATAACATTGTGAATAAAGAGAAAATTAGACTGAGCGAATAGGTTTCTTAGTTTCTTATGGACGTCCCCATTTGACGTGAAAAGCTGGGATTGTGAATAATCAATAACGGTTTCATTCACCTCAATTTGTTTTCTGGGCGGAGGGCCTGGCATTCCGGTCCCATAATCCAAGGTGTTTGAGGATCTTTTTGACTACTTCCTCATCCTCTATGCCGCTTATTACCTTCATCTTTCCGGCGCATTTTGGACAGGTTAATGGGTCTACCTCATAAATCTTCCGGATCAGCCTAACCTGGCAAAGGATTTATTCCTTATTACCCAATATTCATGGACTTTTTTCCCGCCATTTTCCTGGATAAAAGAAAGCATCGATTGTTTCTCTTCGGAGATATTTCCGATTTGACATCTTTTAAATTTAAATTTGTTCTTCATAATCTTTGCGGCTTCATTAATCAAAGACTTTTCGATTAAATCTTTATCATTTTTGGCTTTTTTGCTTACAATAATCTTAAAAACCTTTCCCTCGTCAATCTTGGCCAACGAGTTATTTATCAAATCTTCAGTACCAAAAATAGCCTTTCGACCGCCTTCAATTAACAAAGGGTACAAATTGGGCCACCAATGTATAAATCCTACAACCTCCCCGTTTTTTTCAGCAAACAGAATGTAATCATCTTTGTTTAAAATGTGTGAAATTTCCGAATAAAAAATCCGCGGCCATTCAAAAACATTGGTGTACCAAAATCCATTATTAACTAAATTATAAGGACAATCCTTACTCTGAGACCATAGGTTTAAGTATAATTTTTTATCTTCCTCATCATTGGATTGGTATTTTCGAATGTTTATTTTTGATAAGTATGGGTCTTTGTATTCATTTAACTCATCCAGATTTAATTCAAAGCATTGCATTGTTTTGCTACGTACAAATCCAAAGCTTTCAAATGTTTTTATCCACTCAAGGGTGTTGTAGGTATTTACGGCACAACTGGTGGACGGGAAAAATATCTTTGAGTTGATTTCCTCATAGATTTCTGCTTCGATAATATTGACTCCTGCTCTTTTTCCTATTTCATAGATTTCTTGTAATAAGGTGGTAACGACATCCGTATTGAGCTTCTCGTGACTTTTGAGAATCAGAGGCCTTGTTATTCGAAGAATTCTATCTTTAATCCACCTGCCTTTTGCAACATAGGGAAAGCAATAAAAGCTTGCGATCGGAATTTTACTTTCTTTGTCACACAGACAAAAACTCTGAACGCTTGAGGGCAAAGCGATATCTGATGGCAAATAATAGGGATCTTTTGCAAAAGCTTGATCAAAGATCCCATGGCATTCATTATCCATTGTATAAATTTTAAAGTTATTTGAGTTAAACAAACTCTAATTCTCCCAAGATTCGGCTTGCGCCACTTAAATAAAGCATTTTCATTTCTCGAAAATCATTGATATCATTTCTAAAAATCCAATTGTCGGGGACAAGATATGAATATTTCTTAATCAGATGCGAGTATGCTTCACGAGGAACAGTAGAGAATACATCAAATTGTTTAAGCTCTTTCCATCTGTCAATCATGATTAACTCTTCTTTGTAAAGGGAGACGGCTTCTGTATCAGGATAGGGTGTCATTAGCCAAAGTTGCGTTTTGGCACCAAGTCTTTTGAGCTCACACACCAAATCAAAGGTTAGCTGTATTTCTTTTTTTGTTTCTGTGGGAATACCAATCATTGCAGACACTGTAGGGACTAAACCCAAGCTTACTTCTTCTGCGATTGTCTTTTTAATATATTCTATGTTTACCCATTTTGGAAAACCTTTCCGTAACAGCTTTAATAATCTGGGAGAGGCACTCTCTATTCCGTGATAAACCCCAATACATCCAGCATCTCGCATTGCTAAAAGTAACTCAGAATCAACTTTATCAATTCGCGTCAAGCAGTCAAAGTGAATCGATAATTCTTTTAATGATGCAAAGAACTCAAGGGCCCAGTCGCGTTTATTGGTCAGACCGTCATCTTCGAACCTTACGAATCCAACATCATAGTTATCTTTAAGCCACTTAATCTCTCCTAAAATATTTTTAGGATTTCTTCTCCTTTGATATTTCCATAAGCGATTGGCTGAACAAAAAATGCATTTGTAAGGACATCCTCTGCTGGCAATAAGGGAAAAAACATATTTGCGATTAAGAGGCTGGTATTTTTCTATTGGTTCCAGTAAATGATAGGCCGGATAAGGAATCTCATCTAAATTCTTAATTAAGGGTCTATCTGGAGTATGCCGAATTTCTTTATCCTTTCGATAAGAAATACCATGTACTTCGTTGAGATCATTATTTTTCTCTATTGCACGCAGTAAGCTAACAATGGTTTCTTCTCCTTCGCCCCTTACGACAATGTCCACAGGACATAATTTCATTATCTCCTCGGGTTGAGATGAAGCATGAACGCCTCCCATGATGATCTTTACATCTGGATGTTTCCTTTTATATACTCTTACAAATTCTATGCAAAAAAGAAGATGGACCGTCCAACACGTAATTCCCAGTATATTTGCATTTCTACTTTCCACTATTTCTACTGATTTTTTAAGGACGTCTTGGGTATCAGATATTTCAAAATTCAGATCAAGAATATCGATGCTGTCAAAACCGCAATGTATTAAATGAGAGGCTAGATATGATACTCCCAAAGGGTATAATTTGCTCGGTGAATAAAACTGCCATGGAGGATTGATGAGTGTTACCTTCATGAGGGAGTGATCTCCAAACTGATTACTAAGAAGTCTCTAAGCATTTAAGCAATTCATAGTGACTTATGTTTTTCTCACTAACCGACATTGGGCCAAGATGCGACCAAGCACCTTGGCCCAATAAACACTTGTCAGGTATGCGCTGGGAAATATTTTAACAGCCTTAGGCCTGTATTTGTGATCTAAACGACGCAACGCTTTCAATCTTATTTGCACCTTAGCATGAAAAGTGATGCGAATTCACTTGCTCCCCTCAAAACCTTTTCAGCCACACTCCCCAGCCATAAATGCGAAAATCCTGATCTGCCATGGGTTGTCATTACGATGAGGTCAACAGAATTTTCTTTTGCGTACTCAATTATCTCATGTGCTGGACGCTCCCCAGTAAGGGTCGCCCAGGAGACTTTTATCCCCTTTGAGCTTAATTGCTCTGCTGAGTTAGTGAGAAACTGCTCTGCTGTTGTTTGTTCCTTTAAACTTGGTTCGCAGAAGTCACAAAAAGATCCCTCTTTTTCAATATAAATCGTAGCATGGGGAACAACATGGAGAAGGATTACTTCAGCCTTGTGTAATTTAGCCATTTCCTCAGCAGACTGCAGGGCATTAGCACATAGGATCGAACCGTCTAAAGGTACTAGTATCTTTTTATACATAACATCACCTTTTTTTTAAGAATCTATTTGATATCATATTATTTCTTCTTTGAGCAACAGAAAATATTAAAAATAAATAGTCCTGAATGCCTGAAAGTTTTTCCTCCTTATTCCCTAACGATGTTGACCAGAATGATTCCAAGAATGGCACATCCGGAAAGAAGACCAAATACGATACCCCAATTTTTTGTTGCATCTAGAATCATACCAATAACGAAACCCTGCGTGCCTGCTCCCATATAGTTAAAAAAGTTAACGGATCCGACAGCAGTGCCTGCCATTCGCCTTCCGCCAAAATCACAGGCTGTAGTAAAAACAAGACCGACCGACCCGAGGACAAAGAATCCCCCTAAGGCGAGCAAGAAGAAAGAAAGAGGTAGACCTAGTGTCTTCAGACCCGCGCTCGCCAATATAATCATAATCGTTGTGAACGCTAGCATATAGATTGTGAGGATTTGATATCGTTTCGCCTTGAAGAAACGATCAGAGATCCATCCGGCAATTATGGGACCAAACGCCATTCCTAACGGCAACGCTATGGTGGCAATTGGAATTTTCTTTAAATTAATGCCAGCGGTTTCTGCATAATAAAGCGGCACCCAGGTTAAAAGACCGTATCTTCCCATATACAACATGAAAGAAGCTACCGCAAGGCAGACGAATTTCCAATTGCCAAATAAAAGGCCCCAAGCTTTGAAACCCGATATTTGGTCATCCCTCAATTCTTCCGCCTTACTTGAAATCGTGTTCGTCATTGTTTCTTTGTACTCGGGATAACCCGCATCTTTAGGTTTTGATCGGGCTAATATAAAAAACAAAATCGTCAACGGAAGCGTGCAAAATAGCAAGGGATAAGTAAAGGCGGCTCTCCACCCATAATGGGCTGCCACAGTGCCGGTAATCAACCACACAAATAAAGATGCTACCCCCATGGAGGTTGCAAAAATACCCGTGGCCAAACCTCTTTTTGCCTTAGGATACCACTGGGTTATCATATTGTTTGTGGGCGCATATGCTTGGCCCTGTATGAATCCGTTAAACCCCCATGGAATGAGCATTATATTTATTCTTGCCATACTTGCTACAATAATGTTTAAAATTACTGTGCCGATGCCGCCAATGGTATTCATAACTCTGGCACCATATGTATCCCCAAGTTTCCCGCTTATGAGCGTTCCAAAAGCGTAGGACCAGAACAAGACGGTTGCTCCCACTCCGGCCTGCGTTTTAGTAATTCCAAGGTCTTTAATCATCCAGGGCATACACATTCCCCAGTTGAGTCTTCCCAGATAATAAAAACTATACCAGATAGACACCAAGATCACAACCTTCCAAAATCTAAATCTGTCGTAACTTACCTGTTCACTGTCTGTAAGGCCGAGGCCTTCAAATTCAGGATATTTATCTTTAGCTGTATCATCTTTCATCTCACACAAGCCCACCTTTTTTGATTTATCCCCAACCTTAAAACTAGGGATAAAGATTAATGATCACGGGTTTTAGGCCCTAAACCCATACCAAAAAATCTACCTCTTTTGGGAGTGGGAGTAGAGCCTTTTGGTCACCCTATCGAGTTTTCTTTAAACAGGGGACTCAATCCCCAGGGACTTGGCAAAATATGGAATGGTTCTTTTTAAGCCCTCTCTGAGATCTATCTTTGGTTCCCAGCCGAGATATTCCTTGGCCGGAGCGTTATCAGCTTTGGTGTGCACTTTGACTTCGCCGGTTCTCATCGGCAGATGTTCAATTTTCGATTTGCTTTTGGTCATTTCGATCACTATCTGGGCGATCTTGTTTATGGTGATGGATTCACCAACTCCGAAATCCATTACCTGCCCCACGGCAGCGTCGCAGGGGGCTAAAACGAGTGCTTCGACAATGTCATCTATGTGAACCCAATCCGACGATTGTTCTCCATCTCCAAATACTGGAATGGGTTCATTTTTAAGGGCAGCGATAATAGCTGAAGCCATGAATTTCCTCCCCTCGCCAGGTCGGTATGTATTCGGGTTCAGTATCGCGCGCTCTCGTGCACCGTAACAATTTTGAATATTGAGTCCAATGGTCGAAAGTCCGTAAACTTTATGAAACATCTGGGTAAACTGTGTCTGTGCGCCCTTACTAATAATGTAAGGGGTCAACCAAACAGAAAGAGGCGGCCTGGGAGGATGGACATAATACTTTACTCCGGTGTCCAGTGAGGCTTGCAAGACATTCAGTGTGCCAATGACATTTACCTCTACTGTTTCGACTTCTTGCTTAAAACGAGAACTCGTTCCCATAAGAGCGGCGAAATGATAGACAGTCTCAGCATCTTTAATGACATCCTCAACAGCGGCTTTGTCCCGAGTGTCACCCTGGACAAAATGAAAATTGTCTTTTTCCTCAAGAAGCTTTTGGGTTTCTTCATACATGTTATGCTGTTCGTTATTATCAAAGAGTGTTACGTCCTTTCCCATTTCGATTAATTTTTCAGCAACTTGCGACAGGATAAAACCCGTACCACCGGTCATTACAACTTTTCCTTCTTTCATTTTAATGTTCTCCATTTAAAATTTATTTATGTTTATGTCCTCGTACATGATCTTTATTGGTAAATAGCGTATCACCTCCTTCCGGCTCTAAGGCTTATAGACATAAAAAAACAAAAAATATAAGTCAATTTAATAATTTTTTAAATTTTTTAAATTTTTTTTATAACACTATGCTGTTTTCAGCGTTTTGCGAGGGTATTGGTAACTATATCTGCAGGAGGAGAATTCGCGTGGAGAGTATTAATTGGCCGAGAAAGCCTTCTGCGTTGGAGAAATTTTTATTAAAGTAGGTTTTATTAAGGGTTGTATAGCGAAAAGCAGCTATTGATTAAAGTGGTTGGCTGTTGGTGGTCAGATCCGGCCTTGTTGGGCAACAGGAAGGAGCCTGATGGCATTGAGGTAAACGATCATGACGCGAGCAATTAGGACGATTTCCTGTCAGAAAATTTTTTGCGATAATTTGAAAGCTGCTCATTTAGGAGAGGTGAACGCTATGAGGGGATATCATACGTTTTGAAACTTACTTGGTTTCCGACTGACCGGGCTGGGCACATACAAGTTCGACCTTAACCAGTTATAGCTGGCTTTAAAGGGACATCATTAACCGCCCCGTTAGGTTTTTCTCCTTTTAGAACCTGTAAAACACAAAGAGCTTGTCTTTTGAAAATTTCGAGCCGCGTTTCCATTACGGCCGTGCCAAGATGAGGAGTCAAAACTGTACAGCTTTTTTGATCGATAAGCCCCTGATTAACATCGAAAGGGCGGGGTACAATATGTGTATCTTCCATTTCAAATACGTCGGCAGCGTAACCAGCTATTTTTTTCTCCTTGAGTGCCTTTGCAACTGCTTCCTCATCGACAACAGAGCCCCGTGCCGTATTAATAATAATAGCCGTTGGTTTCATTAAGGCGAGTTCTTTGTCGGATATAAAATGGAATGTTTCGTCTGTCAATGGCGTAGCAATACATATGAAATCAGATGTTTTAAACAGTTCCTCTAACACAACGTTCTCTATTTTTAAATCTTGCTCGTATTTAACCTCTAAGCGATGTCGTTGATAGTAAATTGATGTCATGTTAAATCCAACTGCACGGCGAGCAATTGCTCTTCCTAAAGAACCCATCCCGATAATGCCTAATGTTTTTCCGAAGATATTTTGCCCTGAGAATGGCGGAGGCTGACACCAGCCTTTCAAATCACCCGATCGAACAAAAAAATCCGCCGGAACAATCCCACGGGCACTGGATAATAACAGGGCCCAGGTTAAATCAGCTGTTGGTTCTATCGTTTCAGCATTTACTATGGTAACCCAAATACCCCTCATCGTTGCGGCAGGCACATTAATTCCATCGTGTCCGGCAGCACATGAGGCAATAATTCTTAATTGTGGACACGAAGCAATTATTTCTTCATCTATACAATCTGGCACAAAGCAGCATAAGACGTCAGCATTACGAGAGTTTCGGATGATTTCCTTCTTCGTCAGGCTTTCAAAGTTATTGTGCTCAATGACCTCGCAGAAAGGTTTAAGCAACTTTATAGCTTCCGATGGTATTTTGTGAGTATAGTATACACGAGGCTTTTTATCGGTCAAGGTAGGATCTCCATCTCCGTAATTATGCCACAGATTCTAAGAAGTTAATGCAGAAAAATGGCAGTTTTAGGATTTTGCATATAGGGTTATTGTTTTTTATTGCTTTTTAGCCTTGAATAAGAGATGGTCTCCTAATTGTTGATTTATCATGTAAGGATCCTAAGAATTTCTTCATTGCCAATGTAATGACTTTCCCTTTTAAATAAACAATACTAAAATTTTTTTTCAGTTCAATTCCATCAATTTTAATCGCCTTCAATTGACCACTCTTAAGTTCTCGGGAAACTGTATTTTCTCCGCAAATTGATACGCCCAGGTTTTCTTCAACTGCTCTCTTAACTCCCTCTGTGCTTCCAAGTTCAAGATACACATTCATTTTCTTCATCACATTTGGCATTTTCTCTTCTAATACCCTGCGGGTACCTGATCCACGTCCGCCAACGATAAATGGTTCATCTAACAGCATATCAGGTTTAATACTTTTAAGCTGTGTCCACGGATGCATAGCTGACGTGATCAAAATAAGTTTTTCCGCCCCCCAATGTTCCAAAACCAAATCTGAACTACGAACTTGCGCCTCAACTATTCCGATATCAATTTCATTGCTTAATAATTTCTGCTCAATTACTCTTGTGGTGTCGATCGAGACCTGGATGTTAATTTGAGGAAACCCATTTTTAAATTCACCAAGTATCGAAGGTAGAACATAAACCCCTATGTTATTACTGGCACCTATACATATACTGCCACGTTTGAGCTCGGAAAAATCACTAATTGCCCTTTTGGTCTCATTGATTAAATTGAAAATTAGACCAGTATAATGATAAAGTGTCTTACCTGCTTCTGTCAAGACCAATTTTTTATCCACTCTGTCAAAAAGGCCAACCCCATAAAAGCTTTCCAATGCCTTAATGTGTTGGCTCACAGCTGGCTGAGTAAGATAAAGTTCTTGTGCGGTCCGGCTGAAGCTTCCTTTTTTTTCCAAAACACAAAAAGTTCTCAATTGATAAACGTTCATGTCACTATATTTAGAGTTGCTATCGTCCATTTTGTCAAGCCCTTAATCACCCTGAATCACTCAAGAATTCGCAGGATCGGTTAAAATAATGCTCAATGGAGTTAATAATAATAAAATAAAAAGGATATGTAAATGTTTTTTTGCCTTTTGTCAAGAAATAGCTAAAAACTTTTTATAACTCTGAAAAATATGCCCCCGTCCCAGGAAGGACACAGCATGTTGTGTCCTTCCTGGGACGGGGTAAAGAGCTATTCAGAAAGATAAAGAGGCATTAGCCGTGAAGAATAATTATTGTTAAAATAGACCGGGAAAACTAAAATATGACTGAATTTGAGTATAGGACATCTGTAATCCCTCAACTCAATTTTAAAAATATCAGCTCCAAAAGGTGTCAAATACTGGAATCTGAAAGCCTGAGTTGCCATGATCTGAATGATCCACATAGGTCAACTCAGGAATATAACCTGAAGGTCACGCGTAAACCGGTTCTACCTCAGGCGGATCATGGTTACGGATATCCCAAAGATTTAGATGTTTTAACCTGAAGGTCACACGTAAAATCTTATCTATTATTTCAAAATCATCAATGATAGAGATTATTTTCATTTGCCCTTGACATTTTGGGCACACAAGTGGATCAACTTCATAAATTTTTTGAATTAACCGAGCCCAATTCTGCCTTGCTTCACTATAAGACGTCTCATTTGGCAAGATTGTAAGGATTGTATCATCAGCATCTGCCTTCTTTCTCATCCCCCGGGACTTGTTTGAAAAATAGCCGTAATATCTCACAGTATGCTCATATCTTCCGGGAATATGTGTCACCAACCTGGCAAGCCAGTCCAAAGCATAACCTGAAGGTCAGAAACTTGAAAACTTTTCTGGATTTTCTGTCTTTAGAGCCTCTTGCAGAAATTAAAAAAGTTAGAATTTTTTAAATTTGGAAGAGATAATAATTGATGAAAAGCTGCTACCATGGTATATTTCAGTTGTTTGATCATCACAAAAAATAACTGAGCCAAGGAAGCAGCTTTATGAGAAAATCATCACAAATTTGGTTTGAAGTGCAAGAAGTTCTTTTCCCTTTTATTGAAAAACAGGTCGAAGAACCGCTTACAGAGAAATTAAAAAATCTGGTAACTACTTTAGAGCTTATCAGGATTGAAGATTTTGTCCGGGTACCGGAATACTGGCAGGGTCAATCTCCAAAATACAGAAAACAGATAGCAAGGGCATTCGTAGCAAAGGCTGTTTATAATATGGATACGACAAGGGAATTAATTGATAGATTAAAGATCAGCCCGGCTTTACGAAGGATTTGTGGCTGGCAAAAAGCCTGTGATATTCCACACGAATCATCATTTCCCCGGGCGTTTAAAGAATTTTCAGAGTCAGGATTAACTCAAATTATTCATAGACATATTATCAAACAGCATATGGGCGATAAAATAGTCGGTCACATATCAAGGGATTCCACATCAATTGATGCCAGAGAGAAACCGGCCAGGAAAAAAAGCAAACCTATAAAACAAAAGAAAAAAAGAGGTCGCCCTAAAAAAGGTGAAGTACGAATAAAAGAGCCAACCCGGTTAGAACTACAGCAGTCAATGGGGGCCAAAGAAATGCTCGAAGAGTTGCCCAAAGCTTGTGATGTGGGAACCAAAAGGAACAGCAAGGGTTACAAGAAATCTTGGATCGGATATAAACTGCACATAGATGCAGCAGACGGACATATCCCCATAAGCTGTATCCTGACTTCAGCCTCATTACATGACAGCCAGGCGGCACTTCCATTGGCTGAGCTTACCAGTCAGCGGGTAACCAATTTACGTGTGACCTTCAGGTTATATGATTTGATGGATTCTGCATATGATTCACCCATTATCAAACAACATAGCCGATCTCTGGAACACGTTCCAATAATTGATATAAATACTCGTGGAAATAGAAAAAGAAAACAGGCCCTTAAAGAAGAGGCTAATCGCATTGGTGTCATAAATTTTAAAACTCCGGCAGATATTCGCTACAATGAAAGATCCAATGTAGAGAGGGTCAATGGCCGACTCAAGGACGAATTTGGAGGAAAAATGGTTAGAGTTCGCGGCAATGCTAAAGTCATGACTCACCTGATGTTTGGCATTATAGCATTGACAGCTGATCAAGTGATGCGTTTTGTCACGTAGATGTACACAGATCAAAATGAATGGATAAAAACAAGCCGAAATTAGGAGCAAAAGCAGAGCTACATCAAAAAGTTACTCATTGTGTGAGCGGCGGCGTGAAAATGTCATAAAATCCCTGCTTTGAAAATGTATGCAAAAAAAACTGGCAGATCGTTATTTTTGAACTGCCAGCCGGGTTAAATTATAAATGCTTTTTCTCTTCTCTCATCCGATAACTATCGCCTTCAATAACAACTGCCTCAGTATGATGTAACAACCTGTCAAGTAGTGCAGAGGTAAGGATGCTGTCATTATTGAAGATTTTGGGCCACTCCTGGAATACGCGGTTTGTTGTAATAATGATGGACCCTTGTTCATATCGTTGACTGATAACTTGGAACAGTAGATCAGCTCCGATTTTATCAATAGGCAAGTAGCCAAGCTCATCAAGGTATAACAGTTTTGGCTTGAGGTATTTTTTCAGTTCCTGTTTTAAGAAGCCTGCTCGTTGAGCTGCCACCAAATTATTGACAGCATCAATGGCGGAGGTGAATAATACTGTGTTGGTTTTAAGGCAGGCTTGATACCCCAGAGCTGTGGCAATATGGGTTTTACCATTATGGAAAGCTTTCCATAATGGTAATTATGGAAAGTTTTTGTTTATGGAAAGATTTTCAAAAAAATGCATATGGCTTGGGTGCCTCTTAATGAAAATCTTGCCATAATCTTTACCGGCAAAAATCATGCAGCCAGTTCAACAAATCAGTATCTTCATCCCAGGCAGGAATATCCTGAGTCACCACCTCCATGTAGGCAGATTCCAACGCTTTTCTTTTTGTTTCTGTATTTGCTCTTAAATAGATTTCAGTTGTAGTAACATTTACATGTCCTAACAAATCTCTTATATAAATCAGGTTCACACCAGCCTCTAACAAGTCCATTGCTTTCGTATGGCGAATCATGTGAGGATGAAGGCCCTTTTGAAGAGTTGGAGCAAGTATGGGATGATATGTATAAATCCCGATATGGCTATTGGCGCACTTATGTCATGACTGTGATTTACAAATATCTGGATTGTGGAGACCTTCATTTCGGATTTGCCAGGGTCAAATGTGAAGA
>JAFLJU010000477.1 GCA_022712835.1 Desulfobacteraceae bacterium | reverse complement strand
CCCACTATCTGAACACCCCTTTGTCCATTGGTGAGAAAACCATCAACAACCGGATGGTGCTGGCCCCCATGGCAGGCCTGGGACACATTGCCTTAAGGGAGCTCATATCGGAATTTGGTGGATTCGGTCTTTTGTTCACCGGCATGTGCAGTGCCAGGGCAGTTCCCCATGAAAATCCAGCTTTCTCCAATGTATTTACCTGGCGACCGGCGGAACTTGCCTCTCTGGTTTGCCAGATTTTCGGATCGGAGCCGAAAAGCATGGCCCTGGCCGCCCGCCGTATCGACGCCGAAGGGTTTTTCGGCGTGGACCTCAACTTTGGCTGCTCCGTGGCAGCCATTTGCAAAAAAGGATGTGGTGCAGCCCTGTTAAAAACTCCGGAGATTGCCGTTGATATTGTGGCAGCCGTCCGGCAGGCGGTGTCCTGTCCGGTTTTTGTAAAATTTCGAACCGGGTGGGAAAACAATCCCCAATTTGCCGCGGACATGGCCAGAAAATTTGAAGATGCCGGAGCCGATGCCCTAACCTTCCATCCCCGGGTGGCCCCGGACAGACGAAATCGCCCCCCCCGGTGGGAGATCATTGCCATGGTGAAAGAGGCCATCTCCATACCGGTTTTTGGCAACGGCAATCTGTTTACCATTGCCGACGGGATTAAAATGGTGGATCAGACTGCCTGCCAAGGGCTCTCGTTAGGAAGGATGGCCGTGTCACAACCCTGGATTTTTGCCCAGTGGACAAAAGAAATGCTGCCGGGGGACGATATTTACCATTTCACTGCTCTTCGTTTCACCGAGCTTCTGAGCCAGCACTATGACGATCATTTCGGGGTCAAAATGTTTAAAAAATTTGCCCCTTATTTTTGCGCAAATTTTAAATTCTCCCAGGCCATCCAAAAAAAACTCATCAAGGCCGACACCCTGGCGGAAATCCGAACCAACATCGATTCTGTATTGAAAGATTCTCCAGAAACCCTAATAATACCCAATTTATCTCTTTTTGTTTAAAAAATAGAGAATATTATTCTTAGTATTCCTTTTTTCTAAGAATAATATTCTTGACAAGCCTGTTTTTTCATATATGATTTCCCGAACCCTTGCAACCGGAGATTTTATATGGAAATGAATACCCCCCTGCTCAAAACCATTGCCAAAAAATTTGGCACCCCTACCTATGTCTATGACCTGGACCGCATAAAAGACCAGTACCGCTCCTTTTGTGATGCGTTTCCCTGGCCAACCCTAAAAGTTTTGTATGCCATGAAAGCCAATTACAACCATTCAATTTTAACCACCCTGAAAAATTTGGGTGCCGGTATTGATGCGGTCAGCCCGGGGGATCTTTACATGGCTCTTTCCTGCGGATTTGCCCCCTGTGATATTATCTATACCGCCAACAACATCAAGGAGGCCGAAATGGATGAAGTCGCGGCAACCGGTGTCCTGATAAATATTGATTCCCTGTCCCGGCTTGAAAAATATGGCAAAAGCTATCCCCATACCCAGGTTTGTCTGCGATTCAACCCGGATGTTGTGGACGGCGAACATGACAAAATAAAAACCGGAGGGGATTTAACCAAATTTGGCATTCTCCTGGAAGATGTGGACCGGGTAAAAACCATCATTGACACCTATGGCTTAAAAGTGGTTGGCCTCCATGAGCACACAGGATCCGGGTTAATAAAGCCCGATTCCATTCTCACTGCCATGGGCCGGATCATGTCCATTGCCACACCACAAAACTTCCCGGATTTAGCGTTCCTGGATTTTGGCGGAGGATTCAAGGTACCGTACGGACCGAATGAAACCCAGGTGGATTATAAACAAATGGGCATCCAGGTGATCCAACTCTTTTCAGACTTCTGCAAAACCTACGGCAGGCAGTTGACACTGCGGTTTGAGCCCGGCAAATACCTGACCGCCCAGGCAGGTCAGTTGCTGGTTGAAGTAAATACCATTAAACACAATCGAAACAGGACCATCTGCGGCACAGATTCCGGTTTCCCCCAACTCATTCGCCCCATGTTTTATGATGCCTATCACACAATTATTAATATCAGCAACCCAAAGGGAGACCCATTTATCTATGACATCTGCGGAAATATCTGTGAAACAGGGGATCTTTTTGCCAAGGACAGGCCCCTACCGGAAATAAGGGAAAAGGATATCCTGTCCATCCAGGATGCCGGTGCCTATTGTTATGCAATGGGCGGGACATACAACCTTCGCCCCATGCCAGCGGAAGTGGTGGTGGAAAGAAAAGAAGCTTCCCTATCCAGAAGACGGTTGACATCCCGACAGCTTGTTGACTTGATCTGGTCTGAAACTCCTGATATAAACAAGGCAACAAATTGAGGGCATAAGGGCATCAAACAACGTTTTTTTATGGAGGAAGGGCAAGGACCATGGATTTATCAACTTTTCATTGTATTCAGTGCCATGCCTGCTGCCGGGTACCGGGCTATGTTAGACTGACAAAAGAAGAGCCCGATGCCATTGCCCTGTTTCTGGGTATGGATGTCCATAAATTAATCGATCAATTCACCATCCTGACAAAAGACCGCACCACCTTATCCCTCATCGAAAAAAAGGACGGTTCCTGCATTTTTCTCATGGGAAATGGCTGTAAAATCAATACGGTAAAACCCTTGCAATGCCAAAAGTTCCCCCATGAATGGAAATTTTTAGGCTTTGAAACCATTTGTGGCTGGGCAAAAAACCAAGGCTGATATCACAACCCAAGGATACTTAACCCCTCCTCCAACTCAAAATAGGGCTTGATGTCATATTTATATCCAGGCACACCAAAGTAAATGGCCAGGCTGTCTCCAATGGCCTTCAGCCCATCAGCCAGCCGGTCATTTTCCAGCTCATAGTAGGTAATAGAATGCATTCCCTGGGTTGTGCTTGCCGAAATATAGGGTCCTTTTTTCGTGATAAACGCTGGCAACGCCGGTGCTGTCAAATACCGCTTGGCGACTTCCCGGGTACCTTCCGGGGGATAGGTCACATTTGAAATAATAATCATGGTCTGTCTCCTTTAAAAATCTAATATTTACCTTTAATAAAAGCCATACCCACACGATTGTGTCAAATCTTTTTCACCCATTCAAAATTTAAATCGATATTAAGATCTCAATTGGATATCTCAATTTGACTTCTCTGTCCTGCCTCATTAGAATAAAAAGTTAACCATAACCATAAAAAAAAGAGCCCTATCATGCAAGAACTTGATTGTAGAAAATTAGACTGCCCGGCACCCGTGCTGAACACCAAAAATCTTCTGGAAGCCAACGCCCTGAACCATGTACGCATCCTGGTTGACAATGATGCGGCCGTGGAAAACGTCAGCCGATTTTTAAGCTTTCACGGATTTGAGGTTTCGGTTGACTCCGATGGCATTTCATCTGCTGTGGAAGGGAAAAAAGATGTGGCAGATGCCAAAATAATTTCGGCCCCGGCCCCAGGAAAAACCACCCCCCTGGGATCTTCCCAAAAAATAATGGTGATGATTTCTGCCACCCAGCTTGGCAGAGGGGATGAGGTGCTGGGTGAAAAACTCATGATTAATTTCATCAAAACCCTGAAAGAAATGGGAGAAGACCTCTGGCAAATGGTCTTTGTCAACCACGGGGTAAAACTTGCCACAAGCGATTCAGCGGTTTTAGAAGAACTTAGGGCTCTGGAAGCCGACAATGTCACCATTCTTGTCTGTGGTGCCTGCCTGACCCATTTGGGACTTATGGAAGAAAAGAAAGTGGGCCAGACCACCAATATGCTGGATATTGTTACGGCCATGCAATATGCTGACAAGGTGATCAATCTCTAGGGCTTTAGATTTAGGAATTTTTACATTTGGAGTTTTGACTTTTTTTTTTTTGGGGGGGGGGACTCCGGATTTAAGGGGTACCCAATGCAATTGCCCCCCCTATTTGTTACTGACAAAAAAATCGTCTATGATCTTTTCGGCCTTGAGTTTTTTCCCAAAAGCCGCAGCAGACACTTTATCTGGAAATTCAGAGATCCTCACCACATACCAAATTTTGCCCCCCCCCGTAATTTTTCTAATCAAGGGAGAAATCCCTTTTTTCCTCAAAACTTTTGCATACCGGTCTGCATGAACTTGTTTTGTATAGGCCGCCACCTGGATGGTGAAAGGCTTGGGAGTAGAAATTTCAATCCTGGGTTCTTTTTCTGGGGTCCGGGATGAAAATATATGGGAAATAGTACTCCCCATGAAAAAGATGAGCCACACAAACAAAATCCCCATGGCCCCTGCCCTTAGATAAAATCGGACCCGCTCCCTTTCCCGGATCAGGACAATTATCTGGCCAAAGAAACGAATACAAAAACTTAAGCCCAGGGCAACCCCCCGGCCAATAGATTTTATCCCACCGGCAGCTGTGGTGAAAACGGCAGTGCACCGGCTTAAAAAGTGTTGCCCCCTGCCAATTGGATTGGGTGAGGTTGCGACAACCCGGCCAGCCATATTATTTCCAAAGGTTTCCAGCACTTGTTCCACTCCCAGCAGGTCATGAATCTTTCTGTGGAAAACAGATGCGACTTCCGGTTTCAGTTCCGGATCATCCAGTAGAGCCTTGTACACCCGCTTGGCAGAATAATCCATCCGTCCCAGATCCAGCAACACCTCCGCCAAAGGGACCATCAATTTTTTGTGGGTATAATGAACATCGGCAAGGGCGGT
>JAFLJU010000435.1 GCA_022712835.1 Desulfobacteraceae bacterium | reverse complement strand
GAACCATTACTGGAAAACATGAGGGAGCGATGCCGGCGTCTGATCTGGCTCAATCCGGAACAAAAAAAATTCTGGGGAACCGGGGACAGTGAAATGATGCGCTACCAGGACCATTGCAACGAGGCCAGGGCCTGCGGCAACTTGAATCAGCTCATCGATTTTATTGAAGCCCTAGTACTATGACCTGGTGCTATGACCTGGTGCTATGATCGGGTACTTTGAGTTCTTCATATAAAAACCCCAGGGGAGAAGAAAAATGATCCCAATAAAGACCGCTTTGAAATCAATTGAATCAAACTTTTCCGATTTTGCCCGAACCCAGATTCTAACTCTTCCCGATCTGGGGAATCGTTCCCGCTTTCCGGAAGCGCTTTGGAAAAAAATGGGAGCGGCAGACCTGTTGAATCCGGCTGCCTTCAACGGACAGAACTTGGGATCCCATTCTTGTCTGGCCATTACCCGGTGTGGCAGGGCATTGGTATACAAGGGGGGGAATCTTGGCATGTCCCTGTCCTGGATGATCCACCACCTGGTGGCCCGGTATCTGCTTTTTCCCCTGGTGCCTGATGAGGGGGGCCCTGATAATAAAAAAGGACTTGATGAGGGAAAACAATTTTTGGGGCCTTTGTTCAAGGCAATGGCATCCGGGGAGGCCACGGTCTGTTTGGCTGTGTCCGAACCCAAGGCGGGCGCCCATCCCAAATATCTGGCGGCCAGGGCAAATAAAACCACTACCGGATTTATCCTCAACGCAGAGAAAACCTATCTGACGAACGGGCCCATTGCCACGGCTTTTATTGTTATCGCTGTGACCGGGATGGACCAGGGGAAAAAACAATTCTCTGCATTTTTTGTCCCCAAAGACACCCCGGGGCTCACTGTGCTGCCCCCCATGGAGATTCCGTTTTTTAATCCCTCCCCCCACAACGGGATTGAGTTGAAAGATTGCCGGGTGCCGGACAATGCTCTTTTGGGCAGACAGGGGGTGGCCTATGGGGAAATGGTGCTTTCCTTTAGAAAATGTGAAGATGCCGCCATGACAGGCCCTGTCACCGGGGCCATGGGTTTTCTTCTAGATGCTCTGGTGGATGGATTGGCACAGGCAATGGGTCATAAGCAAATTTCAGATGGGGGGATTAAACAGCTTGGGGGGCTGGTGGCTTTGCTGGAAACAGCGGATCTTTTGTCCTGGAATGCCGCCATTGCCGTGGACAATCCCTCTTTCCATTCTCATTCCACTTCCCATTCCCACTCCATCAACGCTGGGGCAATTTTGTTGCAGTTTAAAGCGTTGGTTCGTGTCTATTTAACCCAGGTTGAATCCCTGGTGGCAGAGATGAATCTGACCCTGCCGGATCCCTTTGATATTCTGATCCGGGATCTTAAATCTTCGGCCCGGATCAATGAACAAATATCCGGGATTCAACAAACGAAACTGGGTTTAACCCTCTTGGAAAAAAACAAAACTGTAAATATATAGAGTTTAACATTATTTTTATTGACAAAATAATAGTTGAACCCTATAAAAAGTAAATAATCCTGAATGGAGTCCATTCTTAACAAAGGTTGGTTATGGCATTAAATAAAACAGATATCAGAAAAAAAAATATTTTGGATACCGCCACAAAGGTATTTGCCCAAAGGGGATTCCAGGAATCCACCATTACAGAAATTGCAAAGGAGGCCAAGGTTTCCGAAGCCTCTATCTATGAATATTTTTCAACCAAGGAGGGACTTTTATTTTCCATTCCTGGGGAATCCAGCAAGGCGCTTTTTGAGATCATGGCCTTTCATTTGAAAATAATCCGGGGGTCGGCCAATAAACTTAGGGCCATTGTTTACCTTCTCATGGATTCCTACCAGAACAATCCGGATTTTGCAGCGGTGCTCATGCTGTTTTTGAAGCACAATAAAAAGTTTCTGGATACCAAAGGGCACCATGTCATTAAAGAAGGTATTAAACAGATTACCCGGGTGATTGAAGAGGGGATTGAAACCCGTGAATTTAGAGATGATCTGAATCCCTATCTGGTAAGATCCATGATTCTGGGTACCATTGAACATCTGGTGACCAATTGGGTCATGACCGGGAACCCGGAAAATTTGATGGATCTGGTGGATCCCCTGATTGACAACCTTATTCTGGGGATTAAAACGCCTGGCTCAACCCTTTGATCTAATACGTGGGACTGAAATTCCCACCATGATACTTCCTTAAATATTTATGCACCCTAATTTATAAAGGAGAGAGACGTGGCGATGAATTTAGAGTATGGAGATAAACCCTGGCTTAAGGCCTACGATGATGGTGTCCCAGAGAATATTGAATTTGAGACCTGTCTTCTCCATGAGTATCTGGAGCAACATAGTCAAAGTATTCCCGATAATACGGCCTTTATTTTCCAGGGATATAAAATCAGCTTCAAGCAATTCAATGATATGGCCAATGAGTTTGCCTCTTTTCTCCAGGCCAAAGGGGTGAAAAAGGGGGACACGGTGGCCATTCTTCTGGCCAATGTGATTCCCTGTCCGGTCGCCTTTTATGCCATCATGAAATTAGGCGCCATCGCTGTTATGAACAACCCCTTGTACGCTGACCGAGAGTTGATTCACCAGTTCAACGATTCAAATTCCACCCATTTGATCACCCTGGATCTTCTGGCCAACCGGATGATTGATATTCGTTCCAAAACAAGTATAAAAACTATTGTTTACACCTCAATAGGCGATTATCTTCCCTTTCCCAAAAATATTTTGTTTCCCCTGGTGGCCAAGCGTAAAAAACTGGCGGCAACAGTAAAACCGGCAGCTGATTTATATAAATGGAAAGATATCATCAAACAATATGGAACTGCTTGTCCTAATCCTGTGCCCGGAGGACTCAATTTCGATGATGTGGCCATGTATCAGTATACCGGTGGCACCACCGGAGTTTCCAAGGGGGCGGTTCTCACCCATGGTAATTTGAGTAAACAAACCCAGCAGATCAGCGCCTGGCT
>JAFLJU010000037.1 GCA_022712835.1 Desulfobacteraceae bacterium | reverse complement strand
GTCAATTGGGCTATGATCCCGGCAACCTTTACATCGAATCCTGCAGGACTGTTAAGCCCGGTCCCCACAGCAGTTCCCCCCAGTGCCAACCCGGACAAACGGGCCAGGCTTGCTTTTAAATTTTGAATTCCCTGGTCCACCATGAAGGCATACCCGGAGAACTCCTGACCCAGGGTCAGGGGAACGGCATCCATGAAATGGGTTCTGCCTGTTTTGACAATGGACTGCCAGGCGTCACTTTTTTCAGCAAGACCCTGGTGCAATTTTTCCAGACCTGGCAGGGTGTGTTCCATAAGATGGCTATAAGCTGCGATATGCATGGCCGTGGGAAATGCATCATTAGAGGACTGGGATTTATTCACATCATCGTTGGGGTGAATCTCACAGGTGCCCTCTCCCAATCTCTTACCGGACAAAACATGACTCTTATTGGCAATGACCTCATTGAGGTTCATATTGGTCTGGGTTCCGGATCCTGTCTGCCACACCTTTAAGGGAAAGTGATCATCAAGCTTTCCTTGTATGATGGTATCACAGACCTGGCAGATCAAGTCTGCTTTTTCACGGGAAAGCAGACCAAGGTCGGCATTGGCCATGGCACTCGCTTTTTTCAAATATCCAAAGGCCTTAATAATCCCCAAAGGCATGATTTCATCACCGATTTTGAAGTTCTCCAGTGACCGCTGGGTCTGTGCCCCCCACAGGCAGTCCATGGGAACAGCGATCTTACCCATGGTATCTATTTCAATTCGTGTGGCCATCTTTCCTCCTGAAATTTCCGGCAGTTTGATTTCCCATTCAGATCTAACAAGCCTGTAAACCCGACAAGTTTGATTTGTCTGTATCCCATAGATTAATTGCCCGGCAAGTAAAAAGCAAGCCAAGGAAGATAAATTTGGGCAACTTTGAATATATTTTTCGTAAAAGCCTTAAAGTTTGTCCATATTTTTAGGGGCCGCAGATTAGATCAGTCATTGGTTGGGCAGAATGCTCAAACACTTATGATGTATAAAGTTTATCCACTGGTATCAAATGATAATTTGTCCCACCCACAACATGTGGTATGGAACTGCGATTCAGAAAAACTGAGGACTGCTTAATAATAGTCTGGGTTTTTAAACTCAGATTTGGAGGGAGGGATTACTGGGAATAGTCCGGGGTATTTTTTAGTTTATTAAAAGGGTTGGTTATAGCCAGAAGTGTCGTCTTTTTAAATTATTTCCATTTCAAAAAAATTTTTAGATCCAAATTTTGAAAAATGGATTTCATCATTGAAGAAAAGAAAATAAAGATATCTTGTGGTTGATGCTTTTTAGGAAAAATGAGCCCCGCACGTTCGTTATGTTGTTTACCTTGATTATATTTCAAAATTCACTCAGCTGAGTTTGAATTGTACGAACAAATAAGGTATTATGATTTTCTTAAAATATCTATAAAATACAGTATACAGGTCTGTTGCTTTTTATAAATATGAAGGTTATTCTTCTAACAAAGTTAAGAAATTTGTAAAAAACAATTTATTATCAGTTTGCTAAACGACTCGAAAGATTTACAGGCTTTCATTATGAAAATTATATTTTACATATTGACCATCTTTATTATCATGCCTCCTAATTTTTGTTTATCTGAAAAGACGGGTGAATTAATGCAGCAGATTATAGAAAACAAGCAATTACTTTTAGAGTTACAAGAAAAGTTTTCTAAATTGGAAGAGCAACTTGAAAAGCAGAATGAAGTAAACATACAAAACGTTTCGTTTTATAAAAATAAAACAAACAAAAATGTAATATTAATCAACCAATTAGATTCAAGATGGAACCAAGTTGTTGAACAACAAAAAGTAACTGTAGAAAATGTCTCCGAACGAATTTCTAAAAACAAAAAGGACATTAAAACAGTAGCTGTTGTTTTAGACGAATCTCGTCAAACTATAGAGAAATCATACAAAACGAATCGATATGGATCTATTCTCATTTTATTAGCGTTACTTTTTGAAATTCCAGGGGCCATATTTCTTGGTGGATCCAATTTAGCAAATAAACAACCCCATGTATTTTCGTTATTACCAACTCCAGATATCGTTAAAGCATGGTCTTTTGGTTATGAAAATGTATGGGATAGATTAAGTTTTTTGGGTTTATTCGCTAGCTTTTTTCTGATTATTGGTTTTTTGATGCAAGTAATTGGTATTACTTTTATATTATCTTTGCCATTTTGGTCTTCCGTGTGGTTCCTTTTGATAGCAATTGCTATTTGCTTTGCAATTATTTACTTTCTGCTCGGACAATATCCAAATCAGTCAAGAAATGAAAAAATAAATGTGTTCTGTTTAAATATTAAAAGACTTTTCCCATTAACAAATAGTGTGAAATGCGATTATTGTTCAAAATCAATAAATCAAAATGATTGTCAGGTTTGGTGGGTTAAAACCCCTGATCCAGCAATTCAGCCATACAGTAAGCATTATAAAAAAATGCATTTAGGACATGAAAAATGCCTCGAAAAATCAGGTTGGTATGAACATATCGCAAATAATGAAACCATCTATGAGGCTTCACCAAGTAATTTTTTAGACAATGATTTAAGAGAAATCGAAGATTGGTGGAATAGGAGTAGAGAACATAGCACATCTGAAAAAGGTAAAAAGCCTGGGGGAACACAACATGAATGGGAATTTATTAAGACGGCCCAAAAGGTTAAAAAGCTTGTAATAAATTAATGTATATTTTATCAATTAGTCACTGAAATGGCGATTTCGATGGAGAGCACTTGTATTCAACGTCCGGTTTTTTTTGAGGGCAATTTGGGTCCTGATTATAGCCAGAATGGCTCAGCCTTAGATTTGATTTTTTATAATGGTGGAATTTGGAAGAATACGGTCTGATGCAGTCTCAGGTTCATATATAATTGAGCCATGAATGTGTGTGGGTGAGCTTGAAAAACTCTCACAAATTCACAACATCAATTATTCTGAAAGGTACCAGTTTAACGTCTGAGCTGAGAGGTACGCCAATCATGGCGTATCCTTCTCCAGCGATTTGTTACGAACAATTTTTTATATATTTTCATATTTTTTTGCTTGAGTTATAAACTTGTTGTTTCGACCTGTAACGAATTCAATCCATATTCTTTGAGCTTTTTCAGTTTCTTCTATCGTAAGACTATATGATTCTTGATCATACTCTCTGAATTCCACTTTATTTCCGTATAAATCAACACCCTTTCGGCCTAATATTTTTGTTGCAATACCATCGGTCAATATGTTTTCTTTTCCATTACTTACCAATATGTCATAAACGAGAGTTGGTACTGTTATACCAATATTGACAATTAAAATTTTACTCTCGCCAGCTTCCAGATTTATTGGAAGGGGTTCAGGAGTTTTTGCTTGTGTGAAAACACCTCCATTTATACCGGTATAAAACATATTACCTTCCAGTTCTCCTCTTCTGACATCAAAGCTAACGATTGAAAGATTCCGATTACCATTGTTTGATATTATCAACTTCCAAGGAACTTGAACAACATGCCCCATTGTGCCAAGGTTTATCTCTGTGATTTTCATAGTACCATCAACATATGGACTTAAATTTAAGGAAAGATCTTCCTTCTGTAATTGTTCAAATTGCTTATTTTGTTTTTTTTGAATGTATAATTGCTGTGAAAATGGGACAACAACAGCAAGGATTGCAATGATAAGGGAGACAATAGCAATTATTCTTGCAAAGTTATCGGTGTGTTGATTGCTCATTTTTTTCTATTCATAACTGATAATCATCCGCCCTGCTTCTTGCGTCGGCTGAATTAGCTTTGTTACGCTTTTTTCCTTTTAAATAAAATTTTTAATTGAATAGCCACACGCCTTTAATTCTTTGGCAACTTCATTTTTCCAAGCGCCATACTCGTCCATTGCAACATAAACAACACCACTAATGTCATTCGGTGTTTCAATGTTTCCTTTAACCAAAGAACAAACGTTTTCCCTTCCAAGTTTAGCCATAAGATACCCATGCTCAAATACTACGTTTTGACGGGCTCTGTTTTTGGGAGGGATATTTGATTCATGTACTCCTCTGCCATGGTCACATGCAGTATAGAGTACAACGGCAAAGTCAGCATCATTTGAATAATGTTCAATTTTCTCGATTATGGTCATCCCTGCACTGGCTTGTTCATGCAGGATAATTGCCTCTATACCTAATTTTTCAATGAAACGACTAACCTCTTGCTTGGCTTCATTGTCACGACCGTGGACGATGAATACTTTTCGCTTATTTCTGGCGATAGGTTGAGGTGTCGTTTTGAAATTTTGATTTGTATTTGTGGATTGATTAGGCTGGATCGGTTGTCCGAACTCTATTGCGTCAAGTGCTGGGGTGAATTGCTCGGATATATATGTACGCCTTTCAGCATACGTTTCAAATTTTTGTTTGATAAAACCCCAAAATGTGTCCAAATTGCGATGCTGCCGTAACCACTGAGGAAGCATTAAAGCAACGTCTGAATCGCTTAAAAGTTCGCGACGCAAAATTTCGAATTCATTTGAATCTGCTGCAAGTCCAGTTGCTCTAGCAGTAAGTAGATTGGCAAGGTAACTTACTTTATCGAAGTTGGTCTCTAAAAATTCGATGCTCACTTTGTCGATTCCTTTTCTTTTTCAGTTTTGTTTTGAAGCCTAACGTAAAGCTGTGGGGCTGCCAAGCGAAGTGAGGGAACTGGCGCGGAACGCCAGTTCCCTCACAAGCGATTTGTTATATCTCTGAAATAACGAGCTATTCCCAAGAATCAGAATGAATTACCTCGTTATTGAGATTATACTTGGTAATTCTATAGGATGTATGAAATGGAGGTTTTGTATCACTGTATTCTTTATAGACGAGACTACCAACCTTTTCGTCATTTTCATTTAGAATGTCGTAATATTCACGCTCTTTCTGGCCTAAATGGCCAGCTTTAAATTCACCTGTTTTGACCAATTTTTCATTTTCTTTTAGTTTAACTCGTTCAATAAATTCCATCGAGATTCTTAATTTATAATAATCAATTTGATTGTCATACTTGTACCAGTTTAAATAATACGGGAGAACAAGCAAAATCCATTGACTCATTCAACTGAAGCCAGAGTTTATCTGCTTTGGTTGCTTCTTCTAACCTTGCGGTTTTAGTCAGCCCTAATACCTGTCGAGCTATGGATTGAACTACAGCAATTGATCCAATTTTTAAATTAAAACTTTTTCTGTCGTGTTTAGTTGTATCCTGATTCCAAGAAGCTTGTTTGTTTTTGTTTTTGATATGCTTACTTTTTGCGACATGTACATGGCGCTGCTGATTCATTGATGGGTTTTCTGCATCAACTCTTTGCATATATCCATTCTTGTCTGACTGTACCCACTGACCTTCATTGAGAATAGCAAATGATGCAATTTGCTCTTCAGGTAGCTCAACAACAAAATAATCAACACCGTCTTCATCGAGAAACTCTTTAAATGACATCATCTTTTTACCTTAAGTTAACAATGACTTCTACAGTTTTTCTGTATAACTCCGCTTGTCGGATAACACCACGATTTGAATGATAAACAGTTAACTGGGTAATTCCATTGTCCGAATTCAAATAGGAAAACGCATAATCAAATCGACCAGAATTACTTTACGTTCTATAGGGACAAAAATCAAACAAGATCTATTTTAATTATGGTGTGGACTTTGGCTATTTATGTTGCGACTTTTTTTTGTTGCGTGATTTTCTTCTGATGATTTTTTAAAAAGATGTATTTTCTTTGGATTTAATTCTTTTACTTTTTTTCTTCTCTCATCTTCTTTGCTTTTGACAGGTAGTATTCAACGCTTTCTTGCTCAAAACCTGGCATTGTTTTGGCAAAATCAGCAGCTTTTTGGTAATAGTCAGATGCTATCTGTTTTTCCCCTCGGGCCTCGTAGACCTGGCCTAAACGCTCAAAACCATCGATCTGGTCAGGATATTCACTCAATAGTCTTTTGGATACGGATTCTGCCTCATCCAAGTTGTCTTCCTTTATAAGATCCATAACACTATTTGAAAGCTGATCCAATTCAGTGTAAACTGGTATGAATTTAGTGGGTTGAGGCTTGGATTTAATTGCCCCGTTCTGTGACAACAAACAGCACTTTTTATATTTTTTACCACTGCCACAAGGGCACGGTATATTGCGACCGATTTTTCCCATGAGGAAAATATTTCATATTTTGAATCTTACTGCAAGGAAAAGATTATGCAGCTTCGATTTGCCACGAATCTTCCAGTTGAACAATACATACAACATGAAGCATGGAGAGACGTTGAGCTGGATCAGTGTCCATTGCATCCAGAAGGTGGTTGTAAAATTGCCAGACACGGGACTTATAGCAGAAAATTTCCCGAAGGGGTAAAAATAGCCCGTTGGTACTGTCCAGATGGATGTACAACTTTCAGTAAGCTGCCGGATTGTCTGTCCTCACGACTACCCGGAACATTGATTGAAGTGGAAACGGTTATTAATCAAATCGAAAGTGCTTCAAGCCAAGAGGCCGCAGCGGATAACATTCGGTTGGACATAAGCCTTCCAAGCGTCCTGCGGTGGATGAGGCGGCGACTGTTTCCTATACACTTAACCTTGATTTTATTGATTGAACTTCTTCCATCACTGCCGGATAGTTGTAAACCAAATTTTTCATCTTTCCGATCTGTTCTTGGTATTGAATTCGTTTTACCTCACCTTCGGATGCTTGCCAGTCCATATTTGGGCATTTTACCGCCTCCTTTAGGATTTGGTCCCCGCTCGAAAGCACATAAATCAAAAAAAAGCCATTTCCAACACAAAACAGGGACTGATCCTCCCCAAAAAACAGTGTAAATTGCCTTTATCGATAATTTCAAGGAGGCAGTGCCATGAAGATCAAACGTAATGGAATTAAAAACTTGGATTCAAGGCCTAAGTGCGGTTTTCGTACGTCTATTGAAAAAAATCCAATCATACCTTGCCGCATCAGAAAAATTACAAACAGTTTTGCTTTTATCGAGCACCGTTTTCTACGGGAAGGCTTTTGGGCAAGCCTTGATCACCACCAACTTTTGTTGTATCTGTTTCTGATTATCGTTTCTGACCGTCATGGATTATCTTATTACAGCTATGATAAAATCTGCACCTTGCTCAGAATTTGTGTTGATGAATACATCCTTGCCAGAAATGCCTTGATTGATAAGGATCTGATTGCATTTGACGGCAGTCTTTTTCAAGTATTATCTCTTCCTGAAAAAACTGTTTTCCCCTCACCGGCGCCACTTCAAAATCAAAAAGATATGGAATTGCATGATCCGGCAACTGTTCATCATCTTGTCGTACAATCCTTTGGAAGAAACCATGACAGAAATTAAAAATAAGATACCAGAAGAGTTTGAGCGATACCTGGATTATTATAAAACTCAAGTTCGCAGAGAGCAGACAGTTCAAGAGATGAGGAATATACTATCCTGCCTTGATGCCTACCTTCAGAAATCAAATATTCTTTTTTGTAAAATATCAATCGAACAGGTTGATCACTTTTTGGCGCTTTATAATAAAAATTATGCTCCAGGAACAAGTAGGATATATAGATCACACCTTCGTAAATTTTTAAAATATCTTTATCTGGAAGGATATATTAAAAAGGACCTTGCTCCTTTGGTTGTAAGCCCTCCGGAGTTTGCACGATCAAAACCACCGAAGTTTTTACGTCCCAGTGAAGTCCAAAAATTGTTTGACGACCTTGATCTTTCTGTTGCAAAAGATCTCCGCACTTATGCTGCAATGCACCTGGCATACTATCTGGGACTGCGTCCGAGAGAAATTAGATTGATCACCCTGGATGATATCTCGTTCAGGCAAAAAGAAATTTTCATTCGATCCAGGAAAAATTATAGCCCGGCACAGCTTCCGCTTCCGGACGACACCATCAAAGCAATCATAGCTTATATCGTGGGCGGGAGGCCAAAAAGTGAACACCGGACTCTATTTTTACAGCAAACACCACCTCATAAACCAGTGGGAGAAAATAATATCCCCACCTCTATCCGGAAATGCATGCAGAAAAACAATCTTAGTTCGAGCACGTATTGGCTGCGTCATTCATATGCCCAGAATCTTCTGGAATCCGGTGCATCTATTTATGAAATCAAAGAGATGATGGGCCATAAAAGCATCGACTCAAGCCGCAAGTATCTGAGCATCCATATTAATTTGATGCGGGAGGTTATCCTTGATGAAACGGTTTAATAGCTTTTTGGGCGGACAGATGGAAGACTTTATCGAATATCGTCTTCAGTTGGGGTATTCCGATAGAATGATGGTTTACAGCCTTCGATTGCTTGATCGGCATGTGATTGAAAAGAATGCGACCTGGGCATCATTTGATCCCTTGTTTTTTATCAGATTCAGGGCTGATCTTAATCATGAAAAAAGATCCATAAATATGAGCTTTCGAATGATCAAGATGTTTTTTAACTTTCTGATACGAAAGGGTTTGATCTTTGAAAATCCATTGATAGAAATTGCTGAATTACCAGAAAACCAGATTGTTCCTTTTATATTCTCTCCAGAAGAAACAGATCTTTTGCTTAATACCTTAATCAAGCTGATACGCACAACGGAAGCACTCTATTTTGCAGATTTTAGTGCTTATATCGCCTTTTTACTAATGGCACGATGCGGGCTTAGAATCTCAGAGACTCGTAATTTGTTAAAAATCAATTATAGACCCGAAGAAAGGACAATCTATATTGAAAAAACAAAGTTTAAAAAAGACCGGCTGATCCCCATACCGGAAGCCGTGGCCTGTGAAATAAACAACCTGTTAAACGTTCGCCGGTTGTTTCTTGATGTAGATGACAATCCTTTACTACTGGTAAAAAAAGATCAAACAGGTTGTTCATGGATGTTTTTGAATCGGAGATTTAAACGGGCCATCAAGCATATTCATTTTGATCAACCCAGAAAGGTAATTGGTTCTACAAATTTTTGTGCCCCCACACATCATTCCTTACGCCACTCATTTGCGGTGAATACACTAAAACGAATAAAGCTGCAGGGTAAATCCCCCCAAAACGCTTTGCCGGTGCTGGCAGGCTATATGGGACACAGCGAGTACAAATATACAACCAAATACCTGAAAGTACTTGATGCAGAACATCGCCGCCAGATGTTTGATTTTTCAATGTCGATGCATGAGGCCATATGAGATTATCAAGCTGCTTATATCAGTATTTCAATGAATACTTACCCCGGATAAAAGGAACCAGTATACAAAGCATTAAAACCTACCGGCAAACCTTCTCTTTGTTTTTGCATTTTTTAGCCGATCATCACTCAATTAAAATCAAGTCTTTAAAAATAGAACATTTATCAGCAGATGCAGTGCTGTCCTTTCTACATCATCTGGAGTCCCATAGAAAAAATACGGTTCAAACCCGCAACAACCGTCTGGCCGTAATTAAATCATTTGCAAAGATGATCCGGTTCATGTATCCGGACAAAAAACACATTGCAGAAATAATTTTGAATATCCCGCAGAAAAGGGCTCAAAAAAAGCTGATGGGTTTTTTGTATCCAAAAGAAGTCATGGAGGTTTTTAATGCCGTGGATCTTAAGAAAAAAGAAGGGATGAGGGATTTTACCATCCTACATCTTCTTTATGACTCTGGTGCCCGGGCCAGTGAAATTGCAACGCTGCAATTTGATTATTTTGATCCTGAAAACGAAACCATCGCCGTTCTGGGCAAAGGGAACCGGTACCGGTTAATTAATCTATGGCCCAGAACAGCATCTCTAATCTCAGACTACATTATAAATCACCGGGTAGATCCAATCCCGTTGTATGGTCATCGCTTGTTCATCAACCAACGGAAACGAGCATTGACACGTCATGGCATTAATAAAATTTGCCGAAAATATTTGGCTAAAACGCTCCCACCAAAACGTCTCAAAGGCCTGAGCCCGGCGCATTGTTTTCGACACTCCTGTGCTGTTAATATGCGGATTTCAGGCGATCCTGTGTCTGATATAAAAAATCGCCTTGGGCATAAAAGTATAGAGTCCACCATGGCTTATTTGCACATTGATCTGTCCAGAAAACGTGATATCCAAAAAAAGTTCATTGAATACACACAGTCGAAAGTAAACCATGATAGTAAAATTGATGAGTTAGTAGATTGGTTAAATAGTGTGGAAATCCTTGCCTGGCTTGACAGTTTGTAAACGAATAAAACATATTTTGCCAGACACGGTGACCTACGTAGTAAAGCAAAAGATTATGTTGTCAGTAGTTTTGAAAAATTTAAAAATCATCTTTAAGCTATTGAATTTAAAAGGGATACTCACTTACAAAGATTGAAATTAAAATATGTTTAAATTTCAATCGGTTAGGTCCGCTCGCAACATAAGTCTATTAA
>JAFLJU010000567.1 GCA_022712835.1 Desulfobacteraceae bacterium | reverse complement strand
GGATAGCCAAACACCTGGTGCCGGGTATCAATGACTCCGTTATCGGGTGAGGAGCCCATGTGACACCCGCCCAGAATATGGGCGGTGAAGGACAGGTTTCCCATACTTTCCATGATCACATTCAAAGGAGTACTGCCCGTAAGTTTCGCCAGAATCCCGACGGCCCTGTTGGCCACCTTAAGGTTGGTGGGCGCTTGCCTTCCCAACACCTGCACCGTCATGAGACGGTGTTTGAGAAACAACCCGGTCAGGCTGCGTCGGTACCGGAATGCCACCTGGTTGTCCAGATCCTGCATCACCGTGAGGACGGTCATCCGCTTGTGCCAGTTTTTGGCAAACCAATTTTCAAACAAGCGCCTATGGTTGGTCAGAATTTTACCCAGGGTCAGCCAAAACCTTACCCATGGGCGATCGTGATCCACCATGGGGGCAAAATACCAGCGATTAAAGGAAAACCCCTTTGGAAACCGGTTCTGGGTAATATGGGTGTTGGGGTCCGGATAAAAAGAAGAAGAGACCGTGGTTCCCCGGGACAGATCAAGAATGGGATCCGGGGACAAAGCCCCCACGATGGCTTCGCTGTTAGTGCGGACAATTTTTCCCATCTGTCTTGAAATTTTGGGAAGAGTTCGGGTCACCTCCCGGCACCGGAACAACAGTTCCAAAAATCCCAGCACTCCGGAAGCCAGAATCACGTTCTGGGCAAGGATATCCGGATAGCTGGTAAAGGCACGGGAAGGATGCTTCATACTAATTTTATACCCGCCGGTTTCCAGGGGAACAATATTGGTCACCTTTCTTTGGGCAAGAATACGGGCCCCTAAGCCTTGTGCCAGATAAAGATAATTTTTATCCAGGCTGTTCTTGGCCCCATGGACACAGCCGGTGAGGCATTCTCCGCAGAGTCGGCAGCCGCTTCTTTCCGGTCCTTTGCCATTGAAAAAGGGGTCCCTGATTTTTCGTTTTGACCGATCAAAATAGATGCCCATGGGGGTGGGGCCAAAGGTGGGGCCCGCCCCCATTTTTTGGGCGGTTTTTTTCAGATATTGGTCCATGGTGTCAAAGCCGGGATTTCGGGTAACCCCCAACATTTGGGAGGCCGTGTCGTAAAAGGGGGCCATTTCCCGTTTCCAGTCAACCCCCAGGCTTGCCCACAAAGGGTCTTCATAAAATTTATCACGGGGTTTTAACAAAACTGCGGCGTAGACCAGGCTGCCACCACCCACTCCTACCCCATTGACAATCCCTAGGTGCCGGAACACGGACTGTCCAAAAAAACCGTCCAGCCCGACCCCGGGCATCCAGAACAATTTTTTCATGTCTCGGGCGGCCCCTTCCATCCGGGCCGAATCCACCCAGTTCCCCTGCTCGATCACCGCCACACGATATCCTTTTTCAGCCAGCCTCAACGCCGAAACACTGCCGCCAAAGCCACTGCCAATGATCACATAATCAAATTCCATGGGCATCCCCTCTGTGAAATATTGGACATCCCCCCACCGGACAAATCACACTTTTAATTTATGCCGCTGTGGTACAGTTATGCTGCTGTGGTAAAGTTAACAGGCCTTTAGAATTAAAGCCCCAACACTTTTTTTCACTCGGGTTCAGGTATTTCAAGAAGCCGTTCCATCAAACCGGCGGTCTTGAGAACTGCTATTCTTTCTTCATCTGTAAAGGTTGAAAAATTTTTGAAAATCACCTCAAAGGAATGCTGCTCCACCGCCTTGACCAGGCGTTTCCCTTCAGGATCCAGGGAGACCAGCACAATTCGCTTGTCCGTGGTATCTTTTTTCCGTGAGACCAACCCCTTGGCGGCCAATCGGTCCACCACCCTTGTGGCAGTGCTGACAGGAACCTGCATTTCCCTGGAAATTTCCCCCATGGTTGCGGATTGCCTGCACAAAAATTGGAGAAGAAAAATGGCATCATAATTTAAATCGAAACACCGAACCTTGGCCTGCTCAAATTGATAGATGGCACGAAAACAGCTGAAGAACAGATCATCCGTATCCTGCCGTGAGAGATTCAATGGAAGTTTATTTGAAGCCATACAATTTGTCTATTCTATTTATTTGCACGATGCAAGCATTTTATTTGCAATGTGCAAATAAAATGCTTGCTGTCCCTCAGGATCCGAAAGAGGCATCCAAAATTTCCACGGCTGAATCATCGCTGGCAACGATGGCGTTAAACCTTCCCATGGTGATGGGCAACTCAGAATTGATAAAAAACCGTGCCGTTCGGATCACCCCTTCATAAAAAGCTGTGTTCTTACCGGATTTTCCATTGGATTTTTCATCGATTTGAGCCATGGCCTTGACGGCCCGGTCCAGCAGCATCCACCCCATGGTCACATCCCCCAGGGCCATGAGAAAGGGATGGGAAAAGGCAAAGGCGGTCATCACCTGGGGACTCATGGCCAGGGTTCCCAAATGGAATGCCACTTCTCCTGCCCGGTTGATAGCCTTGTCCAGGTTGTCTGCCAGATCTGAGATACGCTCAAATTCTTTGGCCGCATCGCAGGTTTTCTTCATTTCCCCCAGAAGGGCCATGAAATATTCCCCTTTTTTCATCCCCAGTTTCCGCCCCAGCAGATCCATGGACTGAATACCGCTGGTCCCTTCGTAGATGCTGGTGATTTTGCTGTCTCGAAGATATTGTTCCATGGGGTATTCCGTTGTATACCCATATCCCCCGAACACCTGGAGGGCCTGGGTACAAACCTCAAAACTTTTTTCCGAGCAATAACATTTAAGAATAGGGGTGAGAATCTCAACCAACCCTTTATATTTCTCCCGGTCTTCTTCTCCGGAATCCAACTCAGAAAGATCAACACTATGGGCGGTATAATAAATGAGACTTCGCATGCCTTCCACATAGGACTTCATCCACAACAGCATCCTTCTTACATCGGGGTGCTGGATGATGGGCACCGAACCAGCCGAAGGATCCATCATCTGGAGCAGATTTTTCCCCTGGCACCTTTCCTTTGCATAGGTGAGGGCATGGGCATAGGCCGCTCCTGCCAGAGCCTGGCCCTGGATGGCCACACCGATCCTGGCTTCGTTCATAAGCGAGAACATGGCCCGCATCCCTTTGTTTTCTTCCCCAATGAGAAATCCCTGGCACTTATCCCGGCTTCCCAGACTTAAACTACAGGTGGCAGAGCCATGAATTCCCATTTTTTCCTCAATACCGGTACAGATCACATCATTGGACTTGCCCAGACTGCCATCAGAATTGACCCTGATTTTGGGAACAATAAAAAGGGAGATGCCCTTGCTGCCCTGGGGAGCCCCCTTGATCCGGGCCAGAACCAGGTGAACAATATTTTCCGTCAGATCATGGTCTCCGCCGGTGATAAAAATTTTGTTGCCCGTGAGAGAATAGCTTCCTCCTTCATTTTGAGTAGCCGTGGTGGTCAACTCCCCCACATCAGAGCCTGCCTGGGGCTCGGTGAGCACCATGGCGCCCCCCCATTGACCCGAATATAATTTTGCAAGATAGGTCTGCTTCTGGTCCGGGGTCCCGTACAATTCGATCACCTTTCCAATGCCGTGGCAAAGACCCGGATACATGATAAAGGCCAGGTTGGCACCGACAAAATATTCGGTCACCGCCGCCCATACCGCTGCCGGGATTCCCTGGCCTCCCACGGCCACGTCATCCATGACCGCAATCCAATCTCCTTCACAATAAAGTTTATAGGCCTTGTGAAAACAAGCAGGCACCTTGACCTGCCCCTTGTCGAAAATGACCCCCTCCCGGTCTCCGGGAACATTGGTGGGAACAATTTCCTTAAGTGAAAGTTTCCGCGCCTCGGTGATCACCCGTTCAAGGGTCTTTTGATCAAGACCATCAAATTTGGTATTTTCCAAAATATTTTGAATATCCAACTGCTCAAATACGACAAAATCAACATCACGCCTGTCTGCAAGTTCATGAACCATTCTCTTTTCTCCCTATATTTCTAATAATAGAAAACCCGAATCAAACGTAATAAATCTTAGCAAAGAACATACCAGAAAAGATTTATGGGACTTGCTCCCTGCCTGGCCCGGTTCAACAAAAAACACTCCCGAAAAAAATTGACCGAAAATTCACAATATCCGGCTATTTCTCAATATATTGATACCTGGAACGCATTTATCCCGGGAGGATCACCGGCCTAACCCGCTATGATTTCAGACAAAAATTAACATACCGCAAATGGCATGATTATTGCGATTAGTTAAGAAGAATAGTTAAGTTAAGTTAACTAGTAATTTAACTAATAATTTGAAATTTCGGGTAATGCTGGGCACCACGGAAATCATGAAGGAAATCATATCCGCCTTTGTGATCTTAAAATAACGGCTTTGGATACTAATCGTCCGATTAACCTTTTTTGAGGACCCATATGGAAAAAACAATCAACGAAGTTTTCAAAAACCGCACAGAAAAATACACAGACAGAATTGCTGTAGAAAAAAAACTGAACGGAAAATGGGAATCCGCCAGCTGGAGCCAATATTATGCGGCCGCAAGGGCTGTGGGACTGGGGCTTCAACAACTTGGGATAAAAAAAGGAGATCGAGTCTCCATCCTTTCAGAAAACAGGTTGGAGTGGCTCTATGCCGATATGGGGACCTTGGGAGTGGGGGCTGTCGTGGTACCCATATATACCACCCTTCTGGCCAAAGAAGTGGGATATGTTCTTAAAAACTCAGGGGCAAAGGTGGTGTTTGTGGAGGACAAACCCCAGTTGGAAAAAGTGTTGGCTTGCCAGGATGAGTTGCCCGAGTTGGAGGCGATCATTGTCATCGACAAGGGGGATACAGGAGCAAAAAAGGTCATGGGGTTCCAAACCTTTTCTGACCAGGGCCAAAAAACCCATGAAACGAATCCGAATCTGTTTGACACACTGACCCAGGCGGTTGCACCAACGGATCTTGCCACCATTGTTTACACCTCCGGGACCACGGGCCGTCCCAAAGGGGTTATGATTTCCCACAAAAACATCATGGCCGTGGTCCTGAGCCTGGACCAGATCCGGCCCACCTATTGTTATGACACAGACCAGGTGGTCCCCTTTTTACCTCTCTCCCATGTATACGGCCGGCTCACCGACCATTTTTTCGGCATGTATATCGGAGTGACCGCCTCCTATGCCGAGAGCATTCTTTTGTTTGCAAGGGATGTCAAAGAGAAAAGACCCCATGTGATCCAGGCCGTGCCGAGAATTTGTGAAAAAGTCTACCACAAAATTTTAGAGCAAGTGGATGAGCAGCCCCTGTGGAAACAAAAAATCTTTCACTGGGGCCAGAAAACAGGGGTGGAGATCTGTGGGCTAAGAGAGCATCACCAACCCATCTCTTTTTTCCTAAGCTTTAAATATCGGCTTGCCTATCTGCTGGTATTTAAAAAACTGGCCCAGGCCTTGGGGGGCAGAGTCCGCTGGATGACGGCTTCCGGGGCCCCCACCTCCCGGGATATCATTTTATTTTTCAATGCAGCTGGCATCACCGTGGTGGAAGGCTTTGGCATGACCGAATGCTGTGCCCCGGCCACCATGAGCCGGCTGGACGATTATCGCATCGGCACCGTTGGCAATCCCCTTCCCTGTGTTGAGATTAAAATTGCAGATGACGGTGAAATTCTGATCAAAGGGGACAATGTTTTTGCAGGTTACTGGGGCATGGAAGAAGCCACTAAAGAGGCATTTGACCAGGACGGGTATCTTTTGAGCGGTGACATCGGCGAATTTGAAAATAATTTTTTAAGGATTACCGATCGGAAAAAAGATCTCATCATCACCTCCGGGGGGAAAAACATCGCTCCCCAGAAAATAGAGGGGTTGTTTAAATTTGACCCGCTTTTCGAACATGTGATCGTTATCGGAGAAAGACGCAAATATCTGACCGCCCTTTTTAATCTCAACCCCCTGCAGATGACGCTTCTATCCCAAAAAGAAGGGATTCCCCATACGCCTGTGGAAACCCTTCTGGACCATCCCGATTTTCTGGCCATTGTGGACCGCCATGTGGCTCAGGTAAACAGCCAGCTTGCCCGGTATGAAACCATCAAACAATACCGGATTTTAAAAAGCCCTTTTTCATCTCAAACCGGCGAACTGACCGCATCCCTGAAGTTGAAACGAAATGTGGTCCTCAAACAGTACCAGGAATTGATCGAATCCATGTACCA
>JAFLJU010000457.1 GCA_022712835.1 Desulfobacteraceae bacterium | reverse complement strand
GACAGGTTTCATCAGATACCCCTGAATACCCATCGCCTTGCTGGTGTCTGAATTGATCTGGTCACTGAATCCAGAACAAATGATAACCGGAATATCAGGCCGTATGGATCTTATCTCCTTGGCAAGCTGGATGCCTGTCATCTGTGGCATGGTCATATCTGTAATGAGCAAATCAAAGTTGTCGGGATTTTTCTTGAATATGGCAAGGGTCTCAACGCTCCCCATCATGGGGGTCACGTGATATCCCAATCGTTCAAGCATGAGTTTCTCCATGCTAACGATCATCTCTTCATCATCAACAATGAGAATTCTTTCTGAACCGCCTTGAATCGGTTTGGCCAGGGCAGCGCTATCAATTTCTTTCATCTTTTTCATGATGGGCAGATAAACATGGACTTGAGTCCCCATGCCCTGTTCGCTATACACATGGATGGCACCATTACAGCTTTTAATAATGCTTTGGACCACTGAAAGCCCTAAACCGGTGCCTTTGTTTGTTTCCTTGGTGGTAAAATAGGGATCAAAGATTTTATCTATTAACGCTTTTTCAATACCCATTCCGGTATCAATGATTTTCAAAAGCGCATAATCTCCAGGAATCAATTCTAAAAGAGCCAGAGGTATGGATTCGATTTGGATCTGTTCCAGAATAACCGATAGTTTGCCGCCGGATTCCTCCATTGCGTGGTAGGCATTTGTGGCAAGATTCATGACAACCTGGTGAATTTTGGTGGCGTCCGCCACCACCATGCCGCAGTCCACATCTATATTTGTCTGGATGTCAATGGTTTTGGGGATGGAGGCATTCAACAGTGTGAGGGCTTCTTTCAGTATGGACTGAAGCCTTACGGGTTTAAGCTCCTGACTGCTTTTACGGCTGAATGCAAGGATCTGTTTGACCAGGTCCTTTGCCCTCAAGGCCGCCTGGAGAATTTGCACAACACTTTTCTGCTCACGGCTTTCCCGGGGAAGATCTTCCTGGAGCATTTCAGCAAATCCAATAAGGGGATACAAGATATTGTTAAAATCATGGGCAATCCCACCGGCAAGGGTGCCGATGGCTTCCAGTTTCTGGGACTGCTGGAGCTGTCTTTTGAATTTGTCCTTTTCTTTTTCTTCTTTCTTGCGGTCAGAAATATTCCGGGAAATTCCCAGAACACCGTCACATCGGCCTTCGTAATCATACATGGGTACCTTTACGGTTTCCGAAATTTCCCCATGCCCATCATCTGCATAGACAACATCCTCTTCATAGGTGGTGGGTCTGCCGGCCGCCATGGCAACCCTATCCTTTTCCCTGAAGGAATCCGCAATAATCTGGTCTAGAAAGTCATAATCGGTCTTACCGATAATATCTGTCTCTTTTGCACCAAAGAACCGTTCAAATTTGGAATTGCAGAACAGATAGACTCCTTTCTGATCTTTCAACCAGACCAGATCGGGTATGGCATTGATCAATGTTTTCAGGCGGCCCTCATTTTCCTTTAAAGATGCCTCTGCCTGTTTTCTTTCTAAAATTTCTCCCTTCAGGTGAGAATAGGAATCATTCAAGTTCATCCGCATTTCATTGACGGTATCGGCAAGGATATCAAATTCATCTTTTCCCCAGCTTCTTTTATAACGCTTAAGGGAAAACGGCGTTTCCAGGGTCGTAACCCCCAAAGATTTGGTATAATTTACCAGGGCATAGAGGTGCCGGGCCACCAATAAATAAAAAACAATGAACATAAAGCCGGATACTAAAAAGAGAAGAATACTTTGGGAAAGGATAATGGAGATGGCGTTTTTCATCAGGCCATTGTGCAGATTTTTTAATGTAAAAATAATGCGAAGTCTTCCCAGTAAAATCATTTCATCACCGCCAGCACGCAGCAAAGGGAATTCTTTTATGATAACATCTTCTTCTGCAAACACCCCCACTTCGGCCAGGGTTTCATCATCGTTCACCACATCAATATACAAAACATCATCCAGCTTCATCATTCCGTTAAGCTGGATTTTTAAAAAATCATAATTAAATCCCCATAGGGAGTCTATAATGCCGGGTAAATAGCTATCCTCAATCTGGCGGATGTTTTTTTTGATTGACTCAAGGCCTTTGTTATACCCTATGTACAATTGAATCCCGCTTAAAATAAAGATCATCAGAAAACTGAACAACACAATACACAGGATAAATTTTTGGGCAATTCCCCACTGGAACATTGAATTCTGTTTAAGCTTGTTCGTTTTCATATCTCTTTTTTCGCGTCCCCTTTTTTATTAAAAAAATACCTCCACGGTTTCCATGAGAATAGGGTGCATTTTTTTAGAATTATCTCCTAATAAACATACCAGAATGTAACTGCGTGCAATATTTTAAGGGAGGTGGTTCCCTTGGGGAGTGGCTGCAAGTCGCTTTAAATAATTTTGCTCATGCCCACTAAAAACAACTTACAACATATTTTTGTACAGGATAAATGGAATCTTAGCCCCGGGTTTGCCTTGCTAAATTTTCCGGGCAATATTATGGTGTACAAGACCATAACCTTTAATATCAGGCAGGCGCATGTACCCGACACCGGACCTAAAATTGATTGATCGCATTTTCCCAAATCTTGAACCTTCCCTATTTACCCTTTTGAAGAACCGGCTGGACTCTTTTTACGAAGGGATTGAAAAAAACGGCCTTGAAATGCCCCCTCTGGTCCAGACGGGAGATTTTATTAAGGTGATGTTGTTTAGTGAATATTTTGCCGTCACCCTGTCTCAAAACCCTGTTTTCTACCAAACACTGGTCAACTCCGGGGATCGTTCCCGTTCCTATTCCGATCATACCTATTCTGATCGGCTTAAAAAAATCATGGTCCTGGAACCTTTCGATACCGTATTAGTGAAAGAGACCCTGCTTCAGTTCAAACTATATGAATCCATCCGCATTGCATGGCGGGACTTGACGGGAGTAGCCGGGCTTAATGAAACCTTATTGGACCTGTCAAATCTTGCCGAAGGCTGTGTCCGGTGTGGGGTCAACTTTTTATATGATACTTTTTGCCAGCGCTTTGGCATTCCGAAAGATCCCCATGGAAACCCACAGAAGGTTATTGTTCTTGGCTTGGGAAAATTGGGGGCCAGGGAACTTAATTTTTCATCGGATATTGATCTGATGTTTGTCTATCCGAGGGAAGGGGTTACCACAGGTAAAAATCCCATTTCCAACGATGAATTTTTTACCCGACTCTGCCGGGAATTTTTAAAGCTGTTTACCATGGGAGGCGGTGTTAATTTTTTCCGTGTGGATACCCGGTTAAGGCCCTTTGGCGACAGCGGCCCCTTGGTCATGAATGCGGCAGCTTTTGAGGATTATTACCAGGCCCAGGGCCGGGAATGGGAACGGTATGCCATGATAAAGGCACGACCCATTGCCGGAAGTATTGAGGAAGGGCAGACCCTGCTCAAAGGGCTGAACTCCTTTATTTACCGTCGGTATTTTGACTATGGTTCCTTTGATTCTTTTCGGGAGATGAAACATCGGATCACCCTCCAGGTGAAGAACAAAAAGCTCAAAGACAATATCAAGCTGGGTGCCGGTGGTATCCGGGAGATTGAGTTTTTCGGCCAGTTGTTCCAGCTTATTCGGGGCGGGGTGGAACCCGAACTTCAGGAGCAGCAGATTCTCAAGGTGCTGGACCTGTTGCAGGTTCATCAGTGTATCAATCAAGAGACCCGGCAGGATTTAAAGAAGGCCTATCACTTTTTGCGACTGGTGGAAAACAGGCTCCAGGAATACCAGGATCGTCAGACCCATGATATACCGGAAAAGGCGGACCAACGGCTGATTCTGGCCCTGTCCATGGGGTTTGATTCCTTTGATGCCTTTCATCGGGAACTGACCCGTGTTTTGAACCGGGTTCACGGCCATTTTTCTCAATTATTGGTCACCGAAGAGGAGGAAAGCACAGACACTCAAACCCGACATCTCCGGGAAATGTGGACCAATATCAATGATCCCCAGTTTACCGCAGATGCCCTTGAAGTGTTGGGGTTTGGGGATTCCGATCAGTTGTTGTCGAGTTTAAGAACCCTTGCCAGCCATCCCAACACCCGGCGTTTGACCCCCAATGGCCAAAAAAAACTGGCCCGGCTTATGCCGATGCTGGTCAAAAAGGCGGGTCAAGAGAAAGAAGCCCAATCCATTATTAGCAAATTGATCGATCTTGTCATCACCATTGAGCGGCGGACCTGTTATCTTTCACTGCTCATTGAAAATAAGGGGGCCCTGGATACCCTGATTGTCCTGGCCCAAAAAAGCCCCTGGATTATCACCTTCCTGAGTCAGCATCCGGTATTGCTTGATGAACTCATGCACTCGGCCACCCTGTATGCACCTCCTAAAAAACAAGCCCTTGAAAAGGAAATGGCAGACCGGATGAAAAAAAATCCGTCCGGGGATGTGGAATATCTGCTGGAAGAACTTTGTATTTTTCGCCAGGTCAATACCCTGCGGGTGGCTGCCGCAGACGTCAGCGGGAATTACCCCCTCATGAAAGTCAGTGACCATTTAACCTATATTGCAGAAACGGTCCTCATTCAGGTTCTTAAGATCGCCTGGGACATTGTCACCCAAAAATACGGGATTCCCCAGGGTATCACGGCCAACCCAAAAGATCCCCAGGGATTTGCCATTGTGGCCTATGGAAAGGTGGGGGGGCTTGAGATGGGATATAAATCTGACTTGGACCTTGTCTTTCTCTTCCAGGCAGAACCTGGCATGACAAGCGGTATACCACCGAAAGGGGAAAAGCTGTCCCCGGGCAGATCCATTGACAATGTTTTGTTCTATTCAAACCTGGGCCAGAGGATCATCAGGCTTTTGACCATGCACACATCAGCAGGTACCCTCTATGGTGCGGATATGCGGCTTCGTCCCGGGGGCGCTTCGGGCATGATTGTTTCCCACATGGATGCCTTTGAGGAGTATCTTGAAACCCAGGCATGGACCTGGGAACACCAGGCCCTGATAAGGGCCCGGCCCATCATAGGAGATCCTGCCCTTTTTCTGAGGTTTGAAAAAATCAGGCAAACCGTGTTGGGAAAGGACCGGGACCCCGCCATTTTGCAAAAAGAGGTCAGTGAGATGCGTGAACGCATGCGACAAAAACGGCTGGCCCATGAACCCGGACTGTTTGATCTAAAGCAGGATTCCGGGGGAATTGTGGATATTGAGTTTCTGGTTCAATATCTTATTTTGAAAAATGCCCATGGGTTTCCCGAT
>JAFLJU010000144.1 GCA_022712835.1 Desulfobacteraceae bacterium | reverse complement strand
GTAATACTTTGCGATTTCAAGTTTTAAATGGGGCATGCCCGAGCTTTCGGGATACCTACTGGCCTTGGGGTCCTGGGCCACTTCCACCAGTTTTTCTATAACAGCCGCCGGGGTCGGGTCCATGGGATTTCCCATACCAAGATCAATGACATCGTCCCCATTTCTCCGTTTCTCCATTTTCATTTTATTGATCATGCCAAACAGATAGGGGGGTAATTGTTCCATGCGGGTGGCAAACCGAACGATATTGTTTTCTTCCAAAGCCGGGCTCCTTATTTTAAAAAAAGTAAAAAATATTATAAGGTGAAAACCATAGCAGATTTTATTCCCGGAAGAAAAGCAAATTTGCAAAAATTTGGCAATTTTTAATAACCGACACGGTTTTCACCATTACCGAATAGGTTTAAAGGTATATTGGAAGCGGTATCACCGGATTAACTTTGACACCCCTTCGGAAAAGGAACATTGATTTTTCGTCCCAGCTGAGGCCGATCTGGAAATAGTTTCCTAATGATCATTCGTCTGAACAAGATAGGGGCAGCATCACAGAAAACAAGGTGCCTTGACCTGGAGACGCAGACACAGTCATTTCACCGCCATGATCATCCACTACGATGAAATAGAAAACAGACATTCCAAGACCGGTTCCACGGCCCACCGGCTTGGTCGTAAAAAACGGCTCAAACACTCGTTTTTGAATTTCTGGTGGCATCCCCGGACTATCCTCTTGGTAATGGATGGCTTTAGCGGCATTTTTTACCAGATTAAACACTACTTGCTGAATTTTATTGGTTTCACACTGGACCATCGGAAGATCAGGTTCAAAGGTTCTTTGGATATCAATGTGTTTACAATTATACTTATCTGTAAGATTATAGTCGGTGGCCAGAATCTCTATAGAATTGTCAATGATGCATCCCAGATTGTGAAACGACTTTTCTGTCACATTACCTCGGGTGAAATCCAGCATGTTATCTACAATTCTTGCGGCCCGTTCTCCTGCAATATTTATGTTTTCAAACTTTTTGTTGATCTGCCGTTTTTCCATATAAATTTTCAGGGCAGAAAGAGAAATGCCAGCTTCCTGAGCAGCTTTTACATTGGCCGGCATATCTTTTGACAGGTGATTGAACACCAGCTGGGCATTCTGTACCATGCCAGCCAAGGGATTATTTATTTCATGGGCCAGGCCTTGGGCTACCCCTAAAAGGGGTTTAGTATGCCTTGCCCCCTGAGGGGGCAAGGAAAGCTATCCCGAATTAATTTCAGCTGAACAGGTCTCGTTGCTCTGCCCGTTTTTCTTTTTGTTCTTGATACTTCACATACTTTCGTATCATCTCAGAGTCCAGACCAACCGTATCGACACAGTATCCGCGTGACCAAAACTTGTTACCCCAATAGGGTTTGCGCTTTAAATGTTTGAACTTGTTGAACACTCTGATTGCGGTGCGCCCCTTTATGATCCCCATGAAATCTGAGATTGAAATCTTTGGGGGCACCTTAACAAGCAGATGGACATGATCGATTTGAACGTTCAGTTCGACAATCTTGCAACTTTTTTGCTCTGAAAATGCCCTGATTCAGTTGGCAACCTCTCTCGCAACGGCACCGGTCAGAATCCTGAAACGGTATTTTGGAACCCAGACAATATGGTATTGGCAACACCATAATGTCTGTGATAACTTTTGGAATCGGCTCATTTGTTACTCCTTACTCGTGTGTTGTGGGGACAACTTCGAATATTGAGTAACATTGAGCCGTACAGATGGCAAAGCCACTGCACTCTGACCTGGCCCAGAGGGCCAGGGTTTCTACGTTAGACTAAATTTAATACGCCAACCGGTTCAAAAGCAGCCATCACTGTTTCACCCCTGTAATCCAGACCCGTAATTATTCCGGATTTTCCGGATAAAGCCAACCTCATGGGTTCAGCCAAATTAGATTTCCAAGGCACCAATTTGGGTTGATCCAGATCAAAATGGCGATGGCTCAAAATAAAAACAATATTATTATTTTCCTTCCTGGAGAGTGTAAATTCCCCTGTTTCCCCAAATCCCTTATAATTTTTATGGGCGTCGATAACCTGAGATATTGTTGCGGATGATGGTCCTTCAGGAAAACTTTCAGGATCAGCCTTTTCATGGGCAGCATTAAAACGTGCGACTGCTTCAATCAATTTAGCCTGACTTTGAGCAATTTCAACAAGACGTGTCTCTTGTTGTTTAATCGCTGCATTGTAAAGGATACCGATTGTCGCCCCGGTCAATAGAAAAGCGATTCCAACCATTATAATAACTAATAAGAATGTCCAGTTTTGTTTTCTCACGCGTATTTTGTCCATAACCTATATTTTCAGTGTCTGCATTATGCCTTGTATTTTTCATATAAATCATCAATTTGGTTTCCAATTACCGGTAAATAGATATGAACAATTGTACCCTGATCAGAAATTGATTTCACATCAAGAAAACCCTGGTGCCCTTTGATGATTGCGTGACAAATTGTCAGACCAAGCCCCATACCTCTCTGAACCCCCTTGGGTTTGGTGGAAAAATACGGATCAAAGATTTTCGGATAATTTTCTGCCAGGATTCCTTCTCCTTGATCTTGCACCGATATTTTCAAGTATGGCCCGGTTTTAAGACAGGAGTGTTCTTCTGAACCATCAGGGCAATTTTGAACTATAATGATTATGGTGCCTCCATTTACCATGGCTTCCTGACTATTCAGCAAAATATTTTTCAGTAGCTGAATAATATGAAGTTGAGAGGCCTTTAGAGGCCAGGTGTTATCGTGAATAGTGATCTGGAAATCAATGTTGCCCGAGGGTATTGATTTTACAACCTGATCAATGGTTTTCCCTAAATGGAACTCTTTTTCAGTTAACAAATATCCTTGGGATATTGTCAAAAATTTAGCCGCCAGATCTCTCATCAACAGAGTAGATTGATATGCATTATCCAGTAATTCATAAATTTCCTCTCCAGGTTGGGTATCCATCATTGCAATATCCAGGTTCCCCAGTGTTGTTGTCAGCATATT
>JAFLJU010000479.1 GCA_022712835.1 Desulfobacteraceae bacterium | reverse complement strand
ATACTCAAGATCAGCTACAAAACACTGTTATACAAAATGAATGAGTTCGCGATCAGCCCCCCTGTGAAATAGTTGTTCTGTCCTCTTTTATTATCCTTTACAAAGCTTTAAGTTTTTACATATAGACATAGGAGGATATGCGGTTACATAGAGTCATTTGCCGGGTGCATTATCTGATTTTTTGTTGGGTTTCAATGCTTTTTTCCTAAAAAATTGTGAATTTCCTGTATATGGTTTTATACATAGGAAATTCGAAAGATAGAACACAACCGATATTTTTTACAGGAGGATGTATGCGAAAAATTGTTTTATTGACTATTGTGGCCGTTGTCACAGCCATGGCATTTTCACCATTGGCGTTTAGTGCTAGAAAAACCACCATCAAAATCGGGATCAATGCCCCATTGACAGGGGATATACCCAAGGTAGGTGAAGGCACCAAGTATGCGGCCCAGATGTGGCTGGAAGATATTGAAAAAGCCGGTGGCTTGGAAGTTGGCGGCAAAAAGTACGAGGTGACTTTGGTAATAGAAGACAATGAATCCAAAGCAGAATCTGCTGTAAAAGCCAATACCAAAATGATCACCAACGATGATGTTCTGGCCATTATTGGTCCCCAGTCGTCCAAACAGGCGATTCCGGCCGGTGAAGTCGCCAATAAATATGGGACCGTCATGATCAGCCCCTGGTCCACCAATCCCGACACCACCCTGGGCCGTCCCTTTGTTTTTAGAGGATGTTTTTTGGATCCCTTCCAGGGACCTGTTTTGGCAAACTTTATCACAGACGAATTCAAATTTACCAAGGCCGCAATTCTCTATGATGTGGCATCTGATTACCCCAAGGGACTTGCCGAAGTGTTTAAAGCGGCATGGGAAAAAAAACATGGCGAGGGTTCCATTGTTGCCTATGAAAGTTTTACCACCAAAGATACCGATTTTTCATCCCAGCTAACCACCATCGTTAAATCCGGTGCACAAGTTTTGTTTACCCCCCAGTATTACAATGAAGTGCCCCTGATTGTTAAACAAGCCAAAGAGCTTGGCTGGAAAGGCCCCATTGTGGGATCCGATTCCTGGGGATCTGCCGAGACAGTAGAGCTTTGCGGAGAAGCCTGTTATGGCCTGTTTTTCTCTACTCACTATGCTGCAGCCGGTGCCAAGGGTGCCACCAAAGCGTTCATCGACCGATATGAAAAAGCCTATGGCTATACCCCGGATGATGTGGCAGCCCTTACCTGGGATGCTTTACAACTCACCCAGCAGGCAATCCAGAATGCCGGTAAAATCACCGGAAAGATTGAAAAAGACAGGATAGCCGTTCGGGATGCCCTGGCTAAAATTAAAAATTTTGTCGGCATCACCGGCAACATGACCTTCACAGAAGAAGGGGATCCTATCAAATGTGCGGTTATCGTTAAAATAAATGACAAGGGTGAATACGAATTTTATAAATCCAGTTGCCCATGATACTAAAATGAGCAATCGGAACATGTAAATATATACCTTGAATAAATGACTGCTGTACATTTTTGTACAGCAGTCATTTATATCTAAATGCAACAGGAGTGGGTGAATGGAATCTTTGATAGAATTATTACAATATATTCTTCAAAACATTATTAATGCCGCGCAAAGGGGCAGTTTTTACGCCGTGATATCCATTGGATATTCAATGGTTTATGGAGTTTTGATGCTCTTTAACTTTGCCCACGGCGATATTTTCATGGTGGGAACCTATATCGGTTTCGGCATTGCCACCCTTTTTCTGGCTATTTTTGCAGGCCTTTTGCCAGGTCCCATTATCTTTCTGGCCACGGTGGTTACCACCATGTTTCTGGCATCCTGGATCGGAGTGTTTGTTGAGGTAGCCGGCTACCGGCCACTTCGAGATGCCCCCCGGGCCTCTGCTGCCATCACGGGATTGATGATCGGTATCATATTTGAAACCGGAATTCTCATCCTGTTGGGAGCCAAACGCTTAAGCTTCCCCCCCCTCATGGAATCGGTCACCTATCATGTTTGGGGAATCTATGTCACCAATGTGAAAATAATGATCATTGTCATCTCATTATTGCTTATGCTGGCCCTGCACTATTTCATCCAGAAAACCAAGTGGGGAATGGCCATGCGGGCCATGTCCTATGATTTTCTGGCAGTCCCCCTCATGGGTGTTTCCATCAATGTCATCGCCCCATTAACCTTTGCCGTGGGCGCAGGTTTGGCCTCGGTTGCCGGAATTTTGTACGGCCAGGCCTATCCGATACTGGATCCCTACATGGGGGTTATCATCGGTTGGAAGGCCTTTGTTGCCGCCATCCTGGGTGGACGCGGCTCCATAAAAGGGGCTGCCATGGCAGGCTATCTGCTGGGATTCATTGAAATATTTGTGGCGACTATCTTTCCATCCACCCTCCGGGATCTGATTGCCTATTCCATTATCCTGGTCATCCTGACCTTCAGGCCCAGAGGCTTTTTCGGAATGGAACATAGTACAAAACTTAGACTATGAAAATTAGGCTATAAAAATTGATCTAAAAAAACTAAGATCGTATAATTAGCGTCATGAAATATCAGTTATTCTTTGTTTAACGAAAATAACACAGGAACATTAAATGGAACTTGCAAGAAAATTTAAACTCATGTTTTCAAATGTCCCCATGCTAGGCTGGTTTTTGGGAACGCTTGTGGCGGTGCTCATTGAGTATTACTGGGGGTATGATCATATTTCCTATTATTTGGGACTTCCCAAGATACCGGTGCTGTTCGGTGCCCTGATTATGCTTAAGGAACCTTTGATGATACCCGGTGCCATCGGGTATGATCTGATCGTATATGTCATCCCCATTCTTTTGGTGGCAAAGCTAAGCGCAAGCTTCACCAATCCTTTGGCCGCCGTTTTTGAACGCTTGCCCCTGTGGCTTTCGGTTATCATCCACCTGGTTGTCTTCTATGCCATCCTTCATCTTTGGTCCGGCATCAATGATTATCGAATCCTGATCGTCAAACTGACCCTGGTATCCATTATTCTCACCATCAGTATTAATGTGATCAATGGATACCAGGGAGAGTTTTCCTGTTCCCATCCCGGATTTATGGCATTGGGGGCCTATACCTCCTCCATTATCACCCTGGTCTTGTTTGTGAATGATAAAGTGTTTGGACCGGCTCTTCTGCCCGAAGCCTTTGGTCCCTGGCTCTTTCCCTTTGCTCTGTTGGCCGGAGGGGTTGCCGCAGCATTGGGTTCCTTGCTTGTGGCCATTCCGTCCTTTAGAACACGGGGAGATTATCTGGCCATTATCTCTCTGGCCTTCATGTTTATTGTCAAGTCTGCCGTTGAGAACCTCGATGTGATTGGTGGTGCCAGGGGAATGGGCGGCCAGCCGGATTATGCGCCACTGCCCATTATTTTTATCTGGACCATGCTCTGCATCTGGGTGGTTCACAATTTTGTCACCTCCATCCTGGGCAAGGCGCTTAATACGGTGCGTGATGATGAAGCCGCCTCGGAATCCATGACCATAAAAACAAAAAAAACCAAGATGACCGCTTTTATGTTCGGTGCCTTCTGGGCCGGAGTAGGCGGGGGACTTTTTGCACATGTTCTGGCCTATATAAACCCGGGCATGTTCAGTATCAATAGATTGGCTGAGATCCTTGCCATGGTCTATTTCGGCGGACTTAATTCCATTGTGGGCTCCATTGTGGGAGCGGTCACCATCAATGTGCTGGGAGAAGCGCTTCGTCCTCTGGAACTTTTCAAATGGATTATCATTCCCTTGATTTTAATATTTGTCATGATCTTTCGGCCCTACGGGTTGATCTCTTTTAAAGAAATCAATGCCAAACGACTGCTTCGGGCTAAAAACAAAAACATGGATGAAAATATAGAAAACGACCTAAATAAAGATATGGTAAAAGGCAAATTAGGAGTGTAAATATGTCAGCATTGCTCAGTGTAAAAAATATGACCCATTATTTCGGTGGGTTGCGTGCTGTTCACAATTACAACCTGAACATCGCGCCTCAACAAATCGTAGGGCTGATCGGACCCAATGGGGCCGGAAAAACCACTGTTTTCAATTTAATCACCGGGGTCTACACCCCGACTCAAGGTGCCATTACCCTGGAAAATGAAAACATCAAGGGTCTTGAAACCAATGAAATCGCTACCAAGGGACTTGGAAGAACCTTTCAGAACCTAGCGCTTTGGCGGCACATGAATGTATTGGACCATATCAAAATGGCCCATTATTCCCAGCTCACCTACGGATTGTTCGGGGCTTTTTTCAATACCCCGACCTGCCGCCGGGAAGAAGCCCACGTTGAGGAAAATTCCTATCGGCTCCTGGAATTGTTTGGCATCAAGCAACACGCAAAGCAAATGGTAACCAGCCTGCCCTATGGTGCCCAACGCAGGGTTGAAATGGCCCGTGCCATGGCCACCAATCCCAAAGTGCTCTTTTTGGATGAACCCACCGCCGGAATGACGCCGGATGAACTGGTTCAGATGATAAAAATCATCCGCCAGGTCCACGAAGATTTCAAGGTGGCGATTTTTTTGATCGAACACCGGATGAAATTTGTCATGGACCTGTGCCAGCACATCCAGACCCTGGTATTTGGTGAAATAATTGCAGAAGGCCCGCCCGAGGCGATTCAAAATAACCCGCAAGTCATTGAAGCCTATCTGGGCAAGGAGGATCTGACCTGATGCAATTAAATATTGAAAACCTCAAGGTATCCTACGGAAACATCAAGGCGCTTCACGGCATCAGTTTTTCCGTTAAAGCAGGTGAGATTTTAACCATTATCGGTGCCAATGGTGCCGGGAAAAGTACCACCCTTCGGGCCATTTCACGTATGATCCCCTCCCACCCGGACTCAATCGTGGAATTTGAAGGGAAAAATATTCTTAAATACAGTGCCGATCGTGTGGTATCAAAATTAGGTATTTCCCATGTACCCGAAGGCCGCAGAATCTTCGGAAATCTTACGGTGATCGAAAACCTTATCCTTGCCTGCTTTGCCAGGAAAGATAAGGCACAGATTGTAAAGGATAAAAAATGGGTATTTGATCTTTTCAACCGGCTTGAGGAAAGAAAAGACCAATTGGCAGGCACTCTTTCCGGCGGAGAGCAGCAGATGTTAGCTGTTGGCAGGGCTTATATGTCGGGAAGAAAAATTATGCTCTTGGACGAGCCTTCCATGGGTCTTGCGCCCTTGCTCATGCTGGACATGTTCAAGGCCTTAAAAGAGATCAACAAGCATGGGACCACCATTTTATTGGTGGAACAAAATGCCAGGCTTGCCCTTAAATTTGCCCAAAGAGGCTATGTGATTGAAAACGGATCTTTAATCCTTGAGGGACCGGCCGACGAGCTGCTGGTCAACCCAGACGTTAAAAAAGCCTATCTGGGCGCATAAAAAAAACACCAACCAAAAGGCCCTGGGAAAAAGAAAAATTCCCAGGGCCTTATTATTTTTTGGGCGATGCTATAAAATATGATGTTATAAAGTAAAATACCTTATAAGTATTTTTTAAACCCCGCCACCACTGCAGTAACCGCCTTTTCCAAAATAACCCTTGGACAGGCAATGTTGAATCGCTCAAACCCTGCCCCATTCTCTCCAAACCAGTCCCCATGATCCAGTGCAACCCCGGCCTCATCCTCTATAATCTGGATGATTTTTTCAACCGACAGCCCCAGGGGATTGAAATCCGCCCAGGCAAGATAGGTCCCCTCAAGATCAAAAAC
>JAFLJU010000648.1 GCA_022712835.1 Desulfobacteraceae bacterium | reverse complement strand
TGGCCTCTGTGTAGCTCATCTGTTTGTGAACTTTGATAATACTGGGAACAATTTTGAAATCTAAAATTTCAAAAAAACGGTTCATTTGAACCAGGGTACTGATGCCAGGTCGGGTCTCCCCTTCTTTCAGGCTGCAAAGATCCTCGGACAGAGAGGGAGGAATCATGGGCAGCTTGTCATCGGGCATGTAAATGGAACTGGCCCGATACCGGGCGGCTATGTCAATGGGATCTCCAGACTTGATATAGGCCGCCACATCAATGATGTGGATTCCCAACCGGTATCCGTTTTCCGTGTTTTCCAGGCTGATGGCATCGTCATAGTCTTGGGTGGACTGACCATCAATGGTAATCAACGGAATGTCAGTCAGGTCTTGGCGCTGGGGGTCTTTAACAATATTGCCATGGGTTAGGACCAGCTTTTTGGCCTGTTCAAGAACTGTTTCCGGAAAGATTGTGGGAATCTGCATGGACAGCAGGTCGATGTTTTCATCGACATCCCAGAGGCCCGCCCTTACAAAAATATTGAACAATTGTTCCGGCGCACTTAACCCGGATTTTTTAAGCATTTGTTTGGCAACGGCGGTAAACTGACTGTCATTGCCCTGGAGGTAATAGGATTTAAGAATTTCGATCACACCCGGATCCGGGTGCTCAGTCGGTTGAGAGATTTTCTCACTCTGCATCAGGGTCAGCCATTGGGCTCCCTTGGCGATGAGTCCCTCTCTTCTTTCCCCTTCTTTTATCTGTCTTTTTTTGCTTTCCACCTGTTCCGGTGTGCAGGGGGTAAAGACAAATTGATTTGTTTTGAAATAGAGGCGGTCATCAAAAAAGGCACGAACAACAGCGGCTTCATGATCCGGTATTAATGGGGGGTCAAAACAAAAAAGAGTCATGGCATCCAACCCAATTTCTTCTGGTTCGTCGTGGAGGATATCCCATAATTCCGGTATATTAATAGTTTCAGCCAACCGCTTCCTGTTCTCAGTCACATGTTTTAAGTGATTGACAAGCGCCGTCTTGGACAGGTCGGTATCCAGGCTCATAGTTGAGATGTGGGAGAGTCTTTTCTCGGAAAAATTGACTTCCCGGCTGTTCTCATTGAGTAATCTGAGTTTGCCTTTTTTCTCGCTGAGGATGACCGCTGATACTATTCTTTGTTGATCTATATATTCTACAATGCACCCAATATTCATGGATCCGACCATAACAGGATGCCTATATAAAGTCAAACCCAAGAGGGGGGGGTGGGCTTGAAAAAAACTGTCATTTAGGATAGGATACCCCCATGACAAAACAGGATAACTCCCCACAAAAAAAAAGAAAAAATCTTAGAAAAAATGATTTGCCTGTTCTGGATTCAACCCAGGATCTTTTTTCGGCTTTTCTGAATCCGCAGGTTTCTACCACAGAAGAAAAAATCAAACCTTCCCACAGAAAGGCTTCCGGCCCCCGGTTAAACAAACATGGTCTGCCGGTGATAGACACCTTTGAATCGCAATTTCTTGCAGGGGAAAGCGTTTCGTCAGAGTCCCAAAAAAACTCTGAGGGTTCTGAAGATTCAGACGCGCCGGAAGAAAATTTTGAACTGCTTTTAGAGGCCTCTTTAAAACAGACGAGTGGGCCCCCTAAAAAGAAACCAATGCCAATGCCGGTTAAAAAAAGGCTAAAACGGTACCCGCCCCCCGAGGCAGAGCTGGATCTTCACGGATTTACGGCTCTTGGGGCGGAACTTAAGGCCAAAGCCTTTATTTCAACCTGTAAGCATCAGGGGTATTTCTCCTTGCGCATAATCGTTGGCAAGGGGCTTCATTCTGATATGGGGCCTGTGCTACCCAATGTAATGGAAGACGTACTCAAGATTTTGAAGGATCAGAATATCGTCCTAGCCTATGAATGGGAGGGGCAGAAGAAATCCAAAAGTGGGGCCTTGATTGTCTATCTCAAGCAGTTTAATGATTAAGCCGATATTTTCCGAAAAAATTCAGTGGTTGAGCGATATTTTCCAGAAAATTCAGTGGTTGAGCTGATATTTTCTTACCGCCTTGTTATGCTCTGAAAATGTTGTTGAAAAATGGTGGGTGGTATCGTTTTTTGATACAAAAAAAAGATATTGACTCACGTCTGGATAGAGGGCAGCTTTAAGGGCCAGGCTACCCGGATTCGCAATGGGACCTAAGGGAAGTCCCCTGATTTGATAGGTGTTATAAGGGGTGATTCGTCGTAAATGTCTGGTTCTGATTCTGCCGTCAAACTCTTTATCTCCGTAAATCACAGTGGGGTCACTTTCAAGGCGCATGTTTTTTTTCAATCGATTGTGAAATACAGAAGAAATTAAGGGCCGTTCCGACGCGTCCCCTGTTTCTTTTTCAATCATGGCCGCCAGGGTAACGATTTCATGGACAGTGAACCCTATTTCTTTTGTGCGTTCTTTCCATTTTTTTGTGTAGGTTTTGTGAAAGGTAGCTACTAATTTTTGGAGAATCTGTCGACAGGTGGTGTTTTTCGGGAAAAAATAGGTGTCCGGATAAAGATAGCCTTCCAGGGAATGGGAATCCACTTTTTGTGTTTTGATAAAATCTGTATCTGCACAAAGGGACAAAAATTCCATGGGATCACAAGAATTGGTCTGCTGAACAAGAAGGGCAATTTCATCCATATTCAATCCTTCCGGAATGGTTAGCCGGTAGAGCCTGACTTTGCCCTTCAGTAGTTGGTCCAGTATCTGGGCCGGGGTTTGGGCAGAAGAAAGTTCATATTCACCTGCCCTAAGTTGGGTAGTGGCTTTTTTATACCGAACATAGAGTTTAAATTGTGACAGGTTGGAGATCAACCTCTTCTTTTCAAGGTTGGCCGCAACCTGATTCAGGCTTTGGCCCGGAGTGATGGTAAAGGAAATTACCTGTTTTTGGTCATCTGCCGGAGTTTGTATAAACTTGTGCATCTGGTAGGCGAAAAGAGATAAAATGATGCCGGTCATCAGAAGAATACTAGTTAGGGCTGTTATCAGTGTTTTGTGTTTTGAAAGGTTCATTGTATTATAGCTTTATTAATGATCAAAGGGTATCCCAAAATTTGGGATACCCTTATGGTCGTTGGTATAAAAGATCTGCCCACAGGACAGATCTTTGCAAGGTTATTAGTTTTTGGCGATGGGGAAATCCTTATCCGGATTATAACAGATTCTGCAGCAATTAAGGCAGCGTTCTGCTTCCTTGTGAGCAATATCTTCGGGAAGAACAAGATCCACTTCAACCATGGAGTCAAGACGCTCTGATACATGAAGTGCCGGCATTTTGGCCCGCTTGCTTTTTTTTATCCCGTCCACATGGGTAAAAATGGATTCATGGATTCGTTTTTGCTGTAAAGAATCCTTTACCGGTTCCACGGGCTCCCCTTTCAAGAAAAGGTCAATGGATCGTGCAGCCCTTCTTCCGCCACCAATGGCATCCACCACAAGGGAAGGCCCAGTGGCTGCATCCCCGGCCGTAAAGATATAGGGGATGGAGGACTGGAGGGTGGCCGGATCATTGTCGATGGTATTCCACCTTGTCAGTTCCAGTTCCGTCATCCGGGGATGGGGATCCTGTTTTTTAAAGGAAGCTTCCGGAGACTGGCCAATGGCCGATATGACCATGTCCACTTCCAGCAGGGTTTCAGAGCCTTCAATAGGTTCAGGGCGGCGACGACCCGATGCATCGGGTTCACCCAGCTTCATTTGTAAATATTCCAGCTGACTGCAATGTCCATTTTCATCGGCTACCACACGTGTGGGGGCTGCCAGGAAGACAAAGTCAATGCCCTCTTCTTCCGAGGCCACAATCTCCACCTCATTGGCTGGCATCTCTTTTCGGGTGCGCCTGTAAACCATGTAGACCTTATCGAGTCCCAGTCTTAAAAGGGTTCTGGCACAGTCAACGGCTGTGTTGCCGCCGCCTACAACCGCAGCGGTGCGGCCCAGCTTGATTTTTTCACCCCCGGAGATTCTCTGGAGGAAATTAATACCAGTAAAGCATCCGGGAAGCGCTTCTCCTTCAATACCCAGGGAATAATCTTCCCAGGCACCCACTCCCAGGAAAACCGCTTGGTATCCCGAGGCCATGAGAGACCCCAGTCCAAAGTCTACACCAAATTTCAGGTAGGGAAAGTGGTTGATTCCTAAGTCCAGAATTCCCTGGATCTCCCACTCCAATACTTTTTTGGGAAGCCTGTATTCGGGAATCCCATACCGGAGCATACCGCCCAATTTCGGCATGGCTTCAAAAATATTCACCTGGTGTCCGATGCGGCGTAAAAAGAAGGCGCAGGAGAGTCCAGAAGGGCCACCGCCGATGACAGCAATTTTTTTGCCGGTATCCGGGGCACAGGTGATGGGAATCCTGCTGCCGGAATTCATTTCATAGTCAGATACAAAGCGTTTGAGCTGGTTGATGGAGACAGCCTCGTCTTCAACCCCCCTGCGGCATTGGTCTTCGCAAGGGTGGGGGCAGACCCTTCCACAGGCAAGGGGTAAAGGATTTCTCATCCGGATGGTCTGGACAGCTTCCTTGTATTTGCCTTCCCGTAGCTGGTTGATGTACCTTGGGATATTGATCTCTGCCGGGCAGGTTTGGGCACAGGGCGCCAGGGGATCGTTTTTCTGGTTAAACTTCATGAGTTTTTCAGAAAGTGTTTTTACTTCAATAATATCCTTGGGACAGGCTTTCTGGCATGCACCGCAGCCAACGCATTTTTCTTCATCCACCACGGGATGGCCTTCAGAACCCATATAAACAGCATTAAATTGGCATGCCTTTACACAGTCACCAAGACCGATACACCCCACACCACAGGTACGTTGGCCGCCGAAAACAACCGACATGGCCTTGCAAGAGTAAACCCCCATGGAATGGTACTTATCATCGGCCCGAAAGCCGCCTTCGCACATATTATAGGACATGGGGCTTTCGGCGGAACCGGCATCCACTCCCATGATTCTGGAAACGGCTTCCACCCCTTCCTTGCTGTTGATAACGCAGAGGCTGGGGGGTTCTTTGCCGGTAACAATGGCTTCGGCTGCGTGCGAACAGCCAGCATATCCGCAACCGCCGCAATTGGCAGCGGCCAGGTTGTTTTCGACCTGTGAAATCCTGGGGTCTTCATACACATAAAAGACCTTGGACGAAAGGCTCAGTACAA
>JAFLJU010000036.1 GCA_022712835.1 Desulfobacteraceae bacterium | reverse complement strand
CAACCTCCAAACTGATGTCGACCGGCGTGGATGCAAAAACCTGTAAGTTGGTGGTGCTGGATCAGAACATCAACTCAATGACGGAATTTAAACAGATCATTGGACGGGGCACCCGCCTGCGGGAGGATTATCAAAAGCTCTTTTTCACCATTATGGATTTTAAGGGTGCAACCCGGCTTTTTGCCGATCCTGATTTTGATGGAGAACCGGTGGTGATTTATGAACCGGGGGCGGATGATCCTGTTGTGCCACCAGAAGATGACGAATCTTGCGAAACGCTAATTGACACAAATGGCATTCCGATATTTCCGAAAAATTCATTCCAGGATGCAGATAATGATTGGGACACCAGCAATGGCGTTCGGGAAAAACCGTCAAAATACCATATTGATGATGTGGCCGTCCGCACAGCAGTGGAACGGTCTCAATACCTTGATGTGGATGGCAGGCTGATTACAGAAGATTACCGGGTATTCCTCAAGGAAGATATCAGACGAACCCTGAGAGATCAGTATCAGACGCTACAGGATTTTCTACGGCGCTGGAATGAGAGCGACCGGAAAAAGAAAGTGATTGACGAGCTTGAACGTTCGGGGATACCCATTGACGTTCTGAAACAGGCGGTGACCGGTAGTGAGAAGTTTGATGTTTTCGATCTGGTGTCGCATATCGCCTTTGACCAGAAACCCCTGACCCGCAGAGAGCGGGCAAATAATATAAAAAAGCGCAATTACTTTGGGAAATATGGTGATCAGGCGCGTGAAGTGCTGGAATCCCTTCTTGAAAAATATGCCCATAACGGCATTGCTGATCTTGAAGATCCCAAAGTGCTTGAGCTCCCGCCCTTTGACAGGTTTGGAAGTAAAACACAAATACGGCGGGGTATTTTTGGCGGCAACGAACAGTTTACAAAAGCAATTACAGAGTTGGAGCAGGCTCTGTATGATAACGATCAATCCATGAGTGCGTAATCTAAGCATTTTAGAATATAAGAAATAACTGGGAAAAATATGAGTATAGGCAGTAGTATTAAGGCGATCCAGGACATTATGCGTAAAGACGATGGTGTCGATGGGGATGCACAGCGTATCGGACAACTCACCTGGATACTTTTTCTAAAAGTGTTTGACCAGCGTGAAGAGGAATGGGAAGACAATTTTGAGGGTCGTGGTGAAACCTATGTGTCGCCCCTGCCCGAAGCATGCCGCTGGAGAAACTGGGCAAAATATCAGACGGACTCCGAGGGGAAAAGCGCTCCCCAGATTGCTGCCAGTGATCTCATTGCCCATGTGAATGAAACTGTTTTTCCTGGCTTAAGAGAACTTTCTCTGGACACGATCGATGATGACGAAAGCCGGGCAAAGGCAACAGTGGTTCGGGAAGTCTTTGTGGACTCCAACAACTATATGAAGTCCGGAACGCTGCTGCTGGGTGTGATAGAAAAACTGGATGAAGCCATTAATTTCCATGATTTCAAAACCCGGTCAAACCTGGGCGATGTTTATGAAAAGATCCTCAACGACCTGCGCAGTGCGGGCAATGCCGGTGAGTTTTATACGCCCCGACCCGTGACTCACTTTATGGTTCAGATGGTTAACCCGATTCTTAAAAAGCGTGAAACCGTGCTTGACCCTGCCTGTGGTACCGGCGGATTTCTCACCGCAACCATTGATCATTTCAATTCTCAGCTAACAGATAAATCCAGTGCTGAAGATAAAAAAGCGATTGAATCCTGTATTCACGGAATCGAAAAAAAACAATTGCCCCACCTGCTCTGTACCACCAATATGATGCTCCACGGCATTGATGTGCCGTCCCAGATCGAACATAAAAATACCCTGGCAAAAGCCTGGAACGACTGGTCACGGAATGAAAAAGTGGACTGCGTGATCACCAATCCTCCCTTTGGTGGAAGTGAGGAGGATGGTGTGGGAACCGACTTTCCTGCCGATCTGCGTACCCGGGAAACCTCGGACATGTTTCTCACCCTGATTGTAAAGAAACTGCTCAAAGATGGCGGTCGCGGGGCCATTGTTCTTCCCGATGGCAATCTCTTTGGTGAAGGGGTCAAAGCAAAGATAAAACAGCTTATGCTGGAGGAGTGCAACCTTCACACAATTATCCGCCTTCCCAATGGCGTTTTTGCACCCTACACCGGTATTAAAACCAACCTTCTTTTCTTTACCAAGGGAAAGCCCACCGACACCATCTGGTACTACGAACACCCCTATCCGGCTGGCTATAAGAGCTACTCAAAAACCAAGCCCATTACCCTGGATGAGTTTCAGGCAGAAAAAGAGTGGTGGGGAAAAGAATCAAACGGCTTTGCCGACCGTGTGGAAAGTGAATTTGCCTGGAAGGTGGATTTTAAATCCCGCAAGCGTGAAGCGGAAGTAAAAGCAAAACCCCACTGGGATAAAGCACAAGTGCTGAACAATCAGGCAGCCGATCTGGAGCGCCAGGCAAAAGAGACGAACAAAAATACAATACAAGACACAAAACAGGATCTGAAAAAACAGGCCGATAAGCTCCGTCAGAAAGCCAAAGATGAACTATCAGCAGGTGACCGAATCTTCTGGCCCATTTACAACCTGGATGCGAAGAATCCCAACTCACCGGAGGCAGCAATCCATGATCCCGATGCGTTGCTTAAAAAATTCAAAGCGCTTTCCATTGAAATTGCAGCAACCGAAGCACAATTGAAACAAGAGCTGGCAGCGGCCTTTTCCCACCTTGTTGAAGGGGAAATCCAATGAATAATGATCTGACCAAAAATACAGCTCCGGAGTTAACACATCTGTCCCGTGAAGTCAAAGAACTGATCCTGGAGAGCCGATCCCAGGTTACCGTTGCCGTCAATGTCACGTTAACCATGCTTTACTGGCAAATAGGCAAACGAATTAATGAAGAAGTGCTTAAGGGAGAGCGCGCTGAATATGGGAAACAAATTGTCTCGACACTGTCCGGGCAATTGTCCATGGAATTTGGAAAAGGCTTTGCTGAAAAAAATCTGCGCCGAATGATGCAGTTTGCCATAGTTT